>JAWLFI010000085.1:0-11173 GCA_041685645.1 Saprospiraceae bacterium
ACTTTACCACCACTAACCGTAACGTACGGTTCTATACGGGTAGACACAGGCGGCTCAGAAACACTGAATCTATAGGACTTAGCCGTAACGTACGGTACGCTACGATTCCCAACACTCCACCTTACAACCCCCGACTTTACCACCACTAACCGTAACGTACGGTTCTATACGGGTAGACACAGGCGGCTCAGAAACACTGAATCTATAGGACTTAGCCGTAACGTACGGTACGGTATGGATCACAAAGGTGCCAGGGAAAAACTCCCAAAATTCGCTTTCCTCTTCTGTGACAATATCGCTTTGGGAAATAGCTCGCGGCAAGAACCGCCCCTCTTCACCCTTCCCTTTTACAAAACTTTTGTATATTTCGTTTTACAATCACAAGGTGGATTGTAGCTTATTTACCTTATATCAAACTGAATTTCTGAACCTAATTTTTTATAAAAGTGGACTCCCGAAAATGCAAATTTTGTAGAACTGAATTCTCTGGCAGAAAAGATAAAATCTTCTGCTGTCCGATCTGCAAGGCAAATTATCATCGACACCTCAAAAAAATAACGAATAAAGCCACCCGCTCTTTTGATAAAGTCCTTCACCGGAATCGGTCAATTCTCTTCGAGTTCATGGGCAATAAAATCCAACAAAAAAAGGTCGATCGAGACCATCTCGCCAAAAAGAATTTCCGATTTGAGTACATGACGGGCTTCTACGAAAATGCGCAAGGAAAACGCTATCACTTGGTCTATGACTTTGCCTGGATGGAATTCAAGACCAAAGAAGTGCTTATCGTGCGTAGATTTCAAGAAACTAAAAACTAGGATTTTTGACTTAGTATACTGTACCCACTATTTCTTTCCTCCTAAGCGGCCATCGGCCGCTGCGCGTGAGGTGCCTAAAGGGTGCTGGACCAGAAGGTATCCAGCAATACGAAGCAGTGGCGTCCCTAATTTAGTGCGCCTCTGAGAGTACGTAGGCTCCCGAGGCCGACTCCCTGAAAGGTAGGAGGCGGATCCAGGACGAAAGACGCGAATCCGCCAACCGGTGGAACCGCCCAAAAGAAAAAACAAAAGTCCATAACTGAGAAATTATTGATATGCAATTAAATCATATGTGACATTTGCACAATTAGCTACATCTAGAGTGTATGCCTGCTTTAACTTTGCATTACATCAAATCAATAAGATTATGCGTTACTTAATCTTCCTTTTTGTTTTACTTATTACGTCAGGGCTTCGGGCTCAGGAAAAATCTTTTGCCATCTCGAGCTATATGCATGTTTCCGAAGCTAGTATCAGTGAGGAGGAGGCAAGTTCATCACAAAGGAGTGATGACCCCGGGCAGTTACGAGATAATGTGTATGGGCTGTCGTTTCGCTTTTCTCCAAATCAAAAATGGATCTTTCATGGAGGGCTGGCTTCTGGTCGGCGGAATGCTGAAATGGATATCGTTCTACGCGAAAGAGAGTCCGGCAATCTGTTCAGCGGTGTTTCTGGCTACCTCATCGGTGTCATTACGAGAGATCCAGCACTTGCTCTAACTTCACTCTTAACTCCTGGTGGCAGATACAATACGGATAGATATACCTTAAAATATTCTGGACGCCTTTGGGAAGGAGCTATTGGTGTGGAACGCTTCCTTTTTGGCAACTGGAATGATAGAATGAGTGGCAGTGTGTCTGCGACTCTGCGAAGGACGACTCTCAGCCGAATCGAAATTGAATCGCCCGGAGTGTGGAATGAATACAAATTACAAGAGGAACTCTCGGCGGCTAGTACTCGCCTCGATCTGGGCGGACATCTGTATATCCGGCCGATTGCCCGGGCACCTGTACTTTTCACGCTTTCGCTTTATGCCGCTGCTATGGAGAAAACGCCGAGACATATCTATGAAAGTTCTACCCGAGTGGGGTACAGCTTAGGTCTGATGGTTCAATTGTGAATCTCCTGAACAGACCACCTCGCGTTAGGAACAGCCTTTTCCAACTGAGTGATAAGGGGTACTTACTCCCTTTTTAATGGATTCAGAATTAATGAACCCCTTGCATCTATGCGATACAAGGGGTTCATTGTCATTTACTGTAAAATCGCTTAGTCCTGCTCTTGTTTGTTATTAAAGGAGTTAGCCTCTACGCGAATTTCACACTTGTCTGTGGTACAGAATTTTTCTGCTTCTGCATCTGTGCTCATATTCACGTACTGGATTGGCTTGACTTTGGCTGATTTTTCGTCAAACTGTTCCTTTGTGATAGCTTCGTAAGGCATTTGGGCATAGGCTCCCATTTCCAGTTTGGGCAAAAAGCTGATGGACTTTAAGTCGTACTTGAAGTACTCTAAAATGGGCTGAATCTGACTGGCCTCATCGGGCTTAAAGGTCACTGTGCAAGACACTTGATTATCAGACCAATACTTCTGCAAGAATACGGCTAAGGATGTTTGCTCCCAAATACTAACGTTTTTCAGGCTTCTTCCCTCGTTGCAGATAGGGAACTCAACCACCGCAGAGGAAGGATCAACCACGTCATCTTCGATGTGCAAGCCGGAGTCGAGAATAGCTGGCAGCAGCTCCGACTCTTTGGAAATCCGCATTCTTCGGATGTAGTATTTGAATTCAGGGAAGTGACAACCGGGGTTCACACCGGCAAGCAAGCTGACTGTTCCGCTCGGCTTGACACTCGTGGTCTTAATACTTCTGGGCACGCACAACCAGGAAGAATAAATCTGATCCCATCGCTGGATTTCGTCATAGCCATCCGTCAACCAGTTCTTGAGATCATCCAAACAATTTTGCTCGATGAAGTTGGTCACTCCGGAAACAGAGGTTCCGATCCGTCGATTTCGCTTTTGTACCCGGTTTGTTTCGTGCCATGTAGTATTCGCAAGTGTTGCCGTTTTACCCAGTAGGTAGGCAAATTTCAGTGTTCTTAAATAGTCTTCTTTCGATTCTGCTCTGGAGGGGAAGGTCTCAATCAAACAGCACAATTCGTAAGACTCCAGAGACTGCTCCCCACAAGGATTGGTTCCCTTGGCTTTAATATCTTTGTAATCCGCAGGCTGCGACATTCTTGAATAAGCCTTAATATTATCTAAAAATACATAGCCGGGCTCTCCATTGACAGCTGTTTGTTCAGCGACTTCTTCAAAGTTAGTGGAGTTGTTGACCAAAACGCTATTGTTGGAGGCCCATCCCCAGGCAGCGCGGTGCGCTTTCTCACCTTCGTACTGATTGGTCTCTGAATTCCACTGATAATCCTTTAGTTTTCTAAATTCAGTGTCATTTACATCTCCCAATGCGATTTGCGCAGTTCGTCTTACATTACCTGCGACCACGCACTGTCCAATCATATTCATGATATCGGTAATCGCAGTGATAGAGATAGGCTGCCCATCCAGACCATCGAGCAAGTCTCGAATCTGATCGTGCATGCGAACTAATGGTCCGGGACCGGAAGATGTCCCGCCAAATCCTTTGATGGGCTCACCGGCTGCCCGGATTTTATCGTAATCGAATTGCACAGTGTGCGCCGGGATCTTGTCGAAATGACGTGAGAAATAACTCTTGAGCAACAACTCTAAACTCTCTACCCATCCTTCGCGAGAATCTGGAATGACAAAAGTATCTGTATTATCTTTTGTAGGCCGGTGAACGGTAAGTTTTTTCGCACCATCCACATCAAAGCCTACACCAACGCCAACCATACTCATGTCCATCATGAAAGAAAAGGGTTTTACCGCTTCTCTAACATTCAAATTAATGTTTTCAGTGGATACGAACGCACAATTGAATAGTGCCTGGCCCACTTTCTTTTCATGAACTATTGTTGAGCCCAGAGCCCAGAGCATGCGGCCGGGAGGAAGAAATTTCATCTTAAAAATTCGATCGTACATTTCCTGAGCAGATCGCTGCGCTTTATTATCATTCCAGCCAAGTTCATTGGACAAAATATGATTCTTCTGTAAAGAATAAGCTCCCTCCACGACGCGACGAACGGTCTCAAACCAATGTTCATTTTTACCATTTTCTTTTAATCGGGAATAGGTTCTGTAATAGGTCAACATCCCAAGGCCGTTGAAGCCAAAATCAGGGTTTTGATCTTTGTAGGATGCGATAAATTCGTCGTCGAGTCGAAAGCTGAGCATAGATTTCAGTTTTTCTATAGTTAATAATAGGTTCTTCAGAGGGGAACAAGCAGACTTCGCAAACCCAACCAAATCCGAGCGGAAATTCGCCTTGTTCTATAATTCTGTGGTGAAGATATAAAAACCTTTTTCTATATGATAAAATTTTGCCACGTTAAATTCAAAAAAATATATGTGATGACAATGCTATGATTTTCAGTCATTAACACTTATTGACATATTTTATCTATACGCGACTACTCCTCAATCCTATATCTACCGACATCCCTGAGGTCTGGTATAAATTGGTGGTTCGTCGAAAAATCCCCCAAAGAGGGCCTGGTTGTTTTGGGAGCTATATTCAATTATAAATTAGAGTCTGTAGCTTCGCTTCTACTCCGCATTCTCTCGTCTGGCTCGACCGCGATCCCTTTTACTTGCAAAAATGCGATACATCAATTGCATGAGAAGAACGATCAAGACAAAAAGTGAAAGACGACCAATTAAGTCTCCCCATCGACTGTAAAAAGTAATCGTTTGGCCGGGCATAAGTTCCCCTTCCAGCACGGCATCCGCACTATATTCGCTCTGCTGCAAAATCTGCCCTTTTGCATTGATGAATGCAGAAATTCCCGTATTTGCCGCGCGGGCTATGGGCCGACGATGCTCTATTGCCCGAACCTGCGCATATCGCAAATGCTGTCGGTGCCCCGGGGTGTCATCCCACCACCCATCATTGGTTATAATAGTGAAGATCTCTGCTCCCAGCGCCACGTAGTGGCGACAATAATCTCCAAAAATCGATTCGTAGCAAATAATGGGTGCCAATACCGCGGAGCCCTCAAATACCTCAGCTTTTTCCTGGGTCCGAAACCCTTCCATAGAACCGCCCAGCGAACGAGCGATGCCCTCAAACACAAATAGCAAATCGTAATAGGGGAAAAATTCTGCTCCCGGCACGAGTTGAGATTTATAGTAAATTTGGTCTTCTCCCTCATGAATAAACAAAGCGACATTGCCCGCCTCCCAGCGAAAGACTCGACCATCGCGAAAAGTAGACGTTCGAGTAAACCGATCGCTTTCCTCCTCATCATCCAAAACTCTACGGGTGGCTAGTCCGGTCATAATCTGCAAATCGGGATACTTCTCTTTCCACCGCCGCAACAATTGCAGAAAGGCCTCTTGCTCCAGACGGTCTAAACGCACCGAAAATACCGTTTCCGGCAATACCAACACATCGATGCCAGAATGCAAATCCTTTTCTACCATGCGTTCTATTTTCGCCAACTGCTCCCGCTCACTGTACTCGAATTTCTCGTAATGTGGCTCAAAATTGGGCTGAACCAGTAAAAAATTGACTGGCTCCTCTCGAGAATCCTTTGGCGCTGATAGTACTTGGGACATAATAATTGGAACGAGAAGAATAACGGCAACTGCAATAACATTCGACCGCCGGGGATAATCGGCGTGAAGGGCTAAAAACACAAACCAATTGGCCAGCAAGATCCAAAGCGACCCACCCAAAACTCCGGTGAATTCAAACCATTGTATAGCCCAGGTCCAATCAGATAAAGCATACCCTAATGTCATCCAGGGCCAGTGCAAATCCCAATTGAAATGAAAAAACTCAAACAATAACCAGGTGGCCAAAAAGGTAATCCAGTGGTACCGCAGCTCCAAAAATTGTCGGCCAAAAGCATAGGCCATTAGTGGCAATGTCATTAGTGCGGCATTGACAACATTTGCAAAAACTCCCGCCGCCAGAGCCGTATTCATCACCCAAAAAGTCGCCAACACATTAGCGATAAAAAAGCTCCATAGCGATACCCCCCACAGACTGGCGAAAGACTTTTTCTCTTCTATATAATAATCCACCAAAAATAAGAGTGGAACCAGGCAAATAAAACTAAAAACAGGTGACAGGCCCTCGTAAAAACTACCGCCCATGAAAAGGCCTGTTGCCGCTCCTATATAAATCTGCCACCAACCCTTTGTCCGATGCTGAATCAAGGGCACCCATAGTAAAGCGAATCCCAATCCAAGAACCATCGGCCAATAACTCCAGAGTGGTAGATTCAGCATTCGCTCTGCTGCCAATGCCATACACAATAGGCCGAACACACCGACTAAAATTGCTCTTTTTTTCATGCTCTTTTTCTTGGATAGAAATAACCAACACAATGCAATGGATGGAGGAAAAACACGCTACTTATCATGAAGTTTATTTTACCTGACTTCCCGGTATCGCTCCTTCCTCTGCGCTGATAAATTGCAATGCACCCGAAGGATCTTCAGCCATTAAAATCATTCCCTGAGATTGCACTCCGCGAATTTTCCGGGGAGCTAAATTAGCGACGAGAACGACTTGTCGACCAATAATTTCCTCTGGCTGATAATATTCGGCAATACCCGACACCACTGTGCGCTCCTCCAGACCCATATCGACTCGAATCTCCAATAGCTTTTTTGTCTTGGGTACCTTTTGAGCAGATAATATTTTTGCCGTGCGCAAATCTGGCTTTTGAAAATCTTCAAATGTAATTTCACTAGCCAGTTCAGTAAGCTCCGCGCTTTCTAAATTCTCTGATTCTGCACCTCGAAGACGCTCCATTTGCTGTTCGATGATTTCATCAGGTATGCGAGAAAATAAATGCTCTGCCTCATTAATGGAATGACCTGCGGACAACAATAAATCTCCTTCTGCTAAACAATTCATTGCCTCGAGCAATTCGCCTTGCCCACTGAGTGGTTCTTGTCCCAAAAGTTGACGGAGCTTCTCAGAGGTGAAAGGCAAGAAAGGGGACATCGCGATCGAAAGTGCAGCAACCATTTGCAGGCTGGCATTCATCACGACTTTCACCGTTTCCGGCTCTTCCTTGATGGCCTTCCAGGGCTCGTTGAATTGTAGTATTTGATTACCTCTAGCCGCAAGTTCCATAACATTTTGTAAGGCCGCCCGAAACTCAAATTGCCGCATGTGATTGCCATAATCGTGAAGCAAATCAAACAAGTCAATCATTTCCGCATCGTGATAAGAGGTGTCATCCGCATCTGAGGCGCTGATAATTTCTTCATTGGGGTCGAACTCCGGCACTTTCCCGCCGTAGTATTTATTGGTCAACACTAGCACCCGCTGAATAAAATTGCCTAGAGCATTGACCAGCTCGTTGTTATTAAATTCCTGATACCGCTTCCAGGTGAATTCACTATCTCTACTCTCCGGCATAATGCGCGTCAAAGCATAGCGTAGCACATCTTGCTGCCCGGGAAACTGTTCCAAATAATCATTCACCCAGACCGCCCAATGTCTGGAAGTGGAAATTTTCCGTCCCTCCAAATTCATGAATTGATTGGCCGGCACATTGGTAGGCAAGTTGAAATCCCCGTGTGCGTGCAATAGGGCCGGGAAAATAATACAGTGAAAAACGATATTATCTTTTCCAATAAAATGAATCAAAGCCGAATCCTCTGACTGCCAGAACTCCTTCCAATCTTTCCCCTCTTTTTCAGCCCATTTTTTCGTCGCGCTAATATATCCGATGGGGGCATCGAGCCAAACGTATAGTTTTTTTCCCTCACTGCCTTCAATGTTTTGTGGCACATCCACCCCCCATTCCAGATCGCGCGTCATAGCCCGGGCATTCAGGCCTCCATCAATCCAGCTCTTGCATTGTCCCAGCACATGAGCTTTCCAGCTTTCCGGGTCGTGGTGTTCACGGCCCTCCAGAACACCCTCATCCAACCATTCTTTTAATATCTCTTCGTAATCTCCCAAAGGTAAAAACCAATGTCGGGTCGATCGCAATTCAGGACGGCCGCCCGACAGTGTAGAACGGGGATCAATCAGTTCTGTTGGGCTCAAAGTAGCGCCGCAACTTTCACATTGATCGCCGTAGGCCTCATCATAGCCACACTTGGGACAGGTACCCACAATGTAGCGATCGGCCAAAAACTGCCCGGCCTCGGTATCGAAATACTGCTCTGTTACTTTTTCTTCAAATACGCCTTTATCGTACAACTGTTGAAAAAAAGCCTGAGCCGTCGCGTGATGCCCATCTGAAGAAGTTCGATCATAATAGTCAAACTCAATCCCCATCCCTTTAAAAGTCGATTGAAATAAAGCGTGGTATTTGTCAATAATCTCCTTCGGAGTGGTTCCTTCTTTCTTTGCACGCATAGTAATTGCCGCTCCATGCTCATCAGAGCCACAGATAAAAGCCACCTCCTTTCCCATGAGCTTCAAGTAACGACTGTAAATATCAGATGATAGATAGGCGCCGGCCAGGTGTCCGATATGTAACGGCCCATTCGCGTATGGAAGAGCCGCTGTAATCATATATCGTTTCGGGTATTGCATGGGTCTGAGGGTTTAGTGCTGCAAATATACAATCACTAATGAAAAGGCCGCACTTTGTGGCCCGACATCTTCGATAGCACTTCATTCTTAGAGCGACCTTCACTACAGAAATCGAATTCTTTTGCACCCTATTGAGCAACTTAGCTGAATTTGCAAATGGAAACCTCTGGAAAAGTTTATTACTTTGCAAGCCAGATCGTATCACAATGAGAAAAATTGCCATCAATTGCCGCCTCTGGATCCCCGGAAAACTGGAAGGTATCGGCTACTTTCTTCAGGAAATCACCACCCGTTGGATGCAAAGTCATCCCGACTGCGAGTTTCACTTGTTTTTTGACCAACCCACTTCACTCTCCTTCACTCAATATCCACATGTGCATGTGCATGTCATGTATCCACCGGCACGACATCCCCTCCTCTACCGCATTTGGTTCAATTGGCGTGTCGTTCAACGACTCAAACGAATCAAAGCCGATCTCTTTTTTTCTCCGGAAGCCCTCTGCCCCCTCCGCGGTAGAACTCCTATGGTTATTTCAGTCCACGATTTGGCCTATTTGCATTTCCCCTCTACCTTTGATGATGCCAACCTCAAATACCTAAAAAAATACATGCCATTCTTCATAGAGAAAGCTCAGAAAATTGTGACCGTTTCCAACTTTTCAAAACGCGATATTGCGAAACACTTTCCCGACTCTGCACACAAAGTCGCGGTGGCGCACAATGGTTGTCGACCCATTTTTCGCCCCTTGATAGAGGCACAAAAACAACAATTTCGTCGGGCTCATACCGATGGACGTGAATATTTTTTTTATTATGGCTCGCTCAATGCACGAAAAAACATCGTCACTCTTCTCCATGGCTTTCAAAAATATAAAGAAAAGCATCAGACCTCCTGTCAACTCGTTCTCGGGGGACGCAAAGGCTGGAAAACCGAGGCGATGGAGCAGGCCTATCAGCAACATCCTTTTCGGAACGACATTCATTTTACCGGCTACCTCAAAGAATCAGATTTATCCCTGTGGTTAGCTGCCGCTTCCGCTCTTACCTATATTTCCCATTTTGAGGGCTTTGGACTGCCCGTTTTAGAGGCCATGCAGGCGGGAGTACCCGTTATCACCAGTCGCGATACCAGCATGGAAGAAATAGCTGGACCAGCAGCCTATTACGTCGCTCCACATTCTGCCAATGAAGTAGCTTCGGCTATGAACGAAATTCACCGTCAACCTGAGAAAACAGAAGAAAAAGTTAAATGGGGCTTAAATCGCGCCAGCACATTCAGCTGGGATTCCACAGCAGAGAAAATATGGAAGGTACTCCACTAAGAACTTTCCCGAATATATCCCTCTAAAACCGGACGAAGTTCATCGTATATATACCCGCGTTGCAATAAATATCGCACCGTTTTTTGCTTTTTTTCATCCGCTGAAAGCGACGCCGGCCAATACCTGTACTTCCGATCGATTAAATCCCTCATATTCTCCTCATAGGACTCAGAGTCAATTTGGTCTAGTGCTTTTTCAATATTATACTCCGACACCCGATGTTGCTGCAACCCCTGCCGAACCTTCATGCGTCCCCATTGGTTGATTCGCGTTTTTCCTCTGCAATATGCTTCCGCAAAGCGCTCCTCATTCACAAAGTTATCCTGAATCAAAGAGAGTAGAATTTCATCATGGCAATTCCGAGGCATTCCATATTGATATAACTTCTTCTCAATTTGATGATGGCTTCGCTCCTGATCCGCACAAAACTTCTCTAGCCGCTCTATCGCCTCATCAATCGTATATTTTTGCTTCTTCATAATTCATCAATTTAGAGACTCATCCCTTTTGCCAAAACTATTGGTTTTCAATTTGTTTATTATATTTATAAACTATCTTTTATCAAAACAAAACAATTTCACATGGAAGACATGATTAACTTAGAAGTGCTTTCAAAAAAAGCATTAGATTTTGGCGGAACCGTTTTAATTGCCCTCATTACTCTTATCATTGGGTTTTGGTTGGCCGGCAAAATCGGTAATATTTTGAAAAAATCTCTGGAACGTCGAGAGGTAGATTCAACGGTTAGCCCATTTTTAGTGACCATTGTAAAAGTAGCCCTTAAAATCATGGTCCTCATAAGCGTCGCTGGCGTATTTGGCATAGAAACCACTTCATTTATTGCCGTACTCGGTGCCGCCACCCTGGCTATTGGACTCGCATTACAAGGCACACTGGGACATTTCGCCAGTGGAGTCTTACTCCTCGTTTTTAAGCCGTTTCGAGTTGGAGATGCGGTGGATATTCAAGGTTCAGCGGGTGTAGTCAAAGAAATCAGTATCTTCCATACGATAATTCACACTTTTGACAATCAAAAAATCGTCATACCCAACGGGGTCGTAACTTCTGATAAGATGACAAATATTTCAGAGTTGGGCACCTTGCGCGCTGAATGGTCGATTGGCATTGACTATTCCGATGATATCGACAAGGCTCGATCCATTATTCGCCGCTTGATAGAGGATCACGAGCTCGTCCTCAAAGACAAACCGGTAGACTGTTTCCTTGCGGAACTCGCAGATAGCAGTGTGAACTTTAAAGTGCGTTGCTGGACCAAAACAGATGACAAGTGGGTTGTTTATTTCGATATTATGGAGAAAATAAAGAAAGCTTTCGATGCCGAGGGGGTCAGCTTCCCTTTCCCACAGATGGATGTACAT
>JAWLFI010000086.1:0-11124 GCA_041685645.1 Saprospiraceae bacterium
CGGGTTTGCGCTTTCGGGGCGTATTTTCTTTCTCTCAGTAACATTGTGCTTATCTCACATTCTAGATTCTTCGCGATACCCGCGAACGCAATTCCGCTCAGCGCGCCGCTATCACTGGTGATGGGTCCGGATTCCTTTTCTGCACCGAGTAGGCAAAGAACAAACGTCCAAGAAAGGAGCACCAAAAACCGAGCTGCCCTGTTTTAGCGGGGTCGTACGTCTCTACAATGCCAAATAACACAAAAATTTCCTCATTCCGCACTTGATGCGGAATCCTTTGGAGTTTAACGTGCAGGGCGATGAGAGATGAATTTTGGGAATGGCTGGTAGTTATCCCACACTTGGATTTCGAGGGGTTCTCATTTTTCGGTCTGCAGCATTGGGAGGTAGGTAAAAAATCCTTTTCCTTTTTTGCTTCGGCCCGCTCCAAGGGCGTACGCGCGCAGGACCTCTTTGATGAATTCGGATTTATAGGAGGAACGGTGGGGGTGCCAGCACACCACTGCGAAGACCTTTCGCGATTCTATGCCGGGACGGAGTAAAACACAGTGCTTTCATCGGTATGGAGTGGAGACGTCTATGTGAGGGTCGGAAAAGGTAGTGAAATTGCCTATGGATGACCCGGGTACAGATGAAGTCTCGGTCTGGAGGGCAGGGGAATCTGCCAGCGGATCCTTTTTCATATCATTTTGGATGATTTTATTTATATATTTACAGAAATGGAGTAATCGATCGAGAGGTTTTAGTGACTTCTTTATTTCACGGTCCGGTGCTTTTTTCTCTTGGAATGATCAAAAGAAGAACTAATGAATGCAATTCGGCTTTTCACGGGAATACTATTACTTATTATTATTGGGGCCTGTGAGCCACCGCCCGGTGAGCGAAAACCTCAGAAGGAAGAAAAAGAAGAAAAGAAAAAGGATAAGATCGAGCAAAAGGAAGTTTACCGGGAGGAGGTTCTGGAGCCCGAGCCGAAGGCTGATAACAATACCCACACGCACGATCGACCGGTAAGCGAGCTGATTGAGCGTTATGAGTCGGAGGAGCGGGATAATTACCAAAAGCCCCAAAAACTTCTGGGCTATCTCGGTGACTTGAAAGGCAAGAAGATTATGGATCTAGGCGCGGGCAGCGGTTATTTTTCTGTTAAATTAGCAGACCGGGGCGCTCAGGTCATCGCAGCAGATGTCAATAAAGAGTTTCAGAATCATATTCGAAAGCGGATTAAAAATGAAGGCTACGAAGGGAAGATTAAGACTCGACTGATACCCTATGACAGTCCCGCACTGGCCGATGGCGAAGTCGATATGGTGCTCTTAGTGAATACTTATCACCACATTAAAGATCGCGTAGATTATTTTGAGCAAGTCAGAAAAGGCTTAACCGCAGATGGCGAGCTAGTCGTTGTTGATTTTTTTAAGGTCAAGCTTCCGGTGGGACCAACAATCGATCAGAAAGTCTCAATGGATGAAGTCATTCAGGAACTCAAGAAAGCCGGCTTTAGTGACCTCGAGGCGGAGGTCGGCTTATTGTCTTATCAATATATTATTCGCGCCCAATAAAACCGTAAAGTCAAGAAATAAAAAATTATGTTGCGATCCTGGAAGAAACCTTTTTTCCCAATGATTAAAAGATGTGGGCGCTTCAAAGAGCAGAAGCGATTTACTGAGCCGCCCATATTGATTGGCGGCTGTGGTCGTTCCGGCACGACCTTATTGCTTTCTATACTCTCCGCGCATCGCGAGATATTCGCTTTTCCCAAAGAGCTGGGTCTATTCAATGAAGTGGATCAAGACGAGGAGGGTCGCTGGCACCCCAAGCGAGAGGATCGCTTGTACTTCAACCTCTTGAAAAATACCGTAGATGACACGGCCAATCGCTGGATGGAAAAGTCGCCGAGTAATGTGACGCGCATTCGGGAAATTGACGATCATTTTCACGGCCGATTTAAGATGATTCACATCATACGGGATGGCCGCGATGTCGTGTTGTCCGTGCACCCGACCGATCCGTCCCGCTATTGGGTGGAGCCGGCCCGGTGGGTCAAAGATGTCAATCTGGGGTTGGAAATGGCGGATCACCCTCAGGTGCACACCTTAAGATATGAGGATCTGATCACAAAGTTTACAGATACTCTGACTAAGCTGACTGAATTTTTAGAGATTCCTTTTTCCGAAGAGCTGAAAGATTGGCATACACATGCTACGGTACGATCCAATAGCGCTTACTTTTCTGAGGTGCAGAATATTCACTCCAAATCGATCGAAAAATGGAAGCGCACAGAGGATCAGGAGCGCATTCGCGATTTTATGGAGTATCCCGGTAGCGTGGATCTATTGAAGCGGTGTGGCTATCCGGTGTAAGGAAAACGATTCGGGCTTGCGCCTCATGCTGAGCAGTTGACCGAGAGTTTTCAATCTGTTCGAAAGTAGCTCAAGTTAAAAAATATGTTGAGTACATTTTTTCAATCCTACCCCTGGCTCTTACCTACTCTTCAGCTGATCTATTACATAGGTATAGGCTTGTTGGCGGTAAAAATTATCATGGATACCCAGACAGTGACCAAAACGCTGGGGTATTTATTACTCATTTTATTTTTGCCCATCGCAGGTGTAGTGATTTATCTGGTTTTTGGCGTGAATTATCGCAAAAACCGCTTCTTTTCAGCCAAATCCGAGAGCAATCAGGCCTTGCGGGAAGCCATTGATCGCTTTATTTATCAAACCCATCATCACGTTTCCTCTTCACATGCCCACATCGCGGGCAAGTATCGGCATTCCATTGACTTTTTATTCCAGTCGATAGGGTCACCTATAACTGACGGAAATACCTTGGAGATTTTAAAGAATGGAGAGGAGAAATTTGAACGCTTGTTTGAGGTCATTGGGCAAGCTAAACATCACGTACACCTGGAGTACTACATTTGGGAGAACGATAATATTGGAAATGAACTGGCAGATCTTCTCATTCAAAAGGTAAAGGAGGGTGTAGCGGTCAGAGTGATTTTTGATGATTTTGGAAGCAGCGACATCCGGGATAGTGTGGCAGTCCGAATGCGGCACGAGGGCGTTGAGATAGAGCCATTCAATCGGGTAACTTATCGAATTTTGGCCAACCGCATGAATTACCGGGATCACCGGAAAGTGGTCATTGTGGATGGTGAGCATGTTTTTGTGGGTGGCATTAATATCTCAGACCGATATATCAACAAAGCGGGGGGGCTGTATTGGCGCGATACCCATTTGCATATTCGTGGTCCCGCTGTATTTTATTTTCAATACTTGTTTTTAGGCAATTGGCAATATATCACGGGAGGTCTCCCGAAGATGGATGCCAAATATTTCACGAATCAAGCCATGGAAGAGGGGCATCATTTAGTTCAGGTCGCGGCTTCAGGTCCGGACAGCAGCCCCAACGTCATGCTATCTACTATTTCTGCGATTTACGCAGCGGAGGATCGCATATATATCACCACGCCTTATTTTATTCCGGTCGAACCCATTTATAAGGCCTTGGTACAGGTAGCTACTGCGGGAATAGATGTTCGCATTTTAGTTCCTCGAACAGGAGATTCGCGGTTAGTGAATGCCGCGGCCTACTCGTATTACGGCGAGTTACTGAATGCGGGAATAAAAGTGTATTTCTACGAGCGCGGATTTCTCCATAGCAAGTCGATGATCATTGATGATGATTTCAGCATGATCGGCACTTCAAATCTCGATGTGAGAAGTCAGGAGCTCAATTTTGAAGTAAACGCCTTGATTTTTGATCGGGAGATGAATGCCATTCTGGAGGAGCATTTTGAAGAAGACCTCGATGATGCGACCCAAATTTATGCGGAAGAATGGAGTCATCGGCCGCAAATAAAGGTATTTTTCGAGCATTTAGCGCGTCTATTATCACCCATTTTGTAGAAATGAAAAAGGAGCTTACTTCGCGAGTCGTTGATTTAGCTATATTCAACTTGATCTAATGTAATTATTTAGTAGTTTTGTACAAACAAACTATGCGCTACTACCACACCATACTTATTCTTCTGGGCCTTAGCATTTGGGCTTGCGGGTCGGCTGACCGTCAGAGTGAAACACTCGATGCACGTGCTGATTTACATCAGTCGGTAAAGGAGTTGATGGACGTGCACGTTTTCGATATTACCAGTCCGCCATTGGCGAGTCGGTCGATGGTCTACCCCTTATTGTCGGCCTACTATTGTTATGCCCTGACAAGTCCCGAGCTACCTGTCATGCTGGATCGACTAAATGAGTGGACGGCATCCCCTCCGGAGCTTTCACCGGAGTTGGACATTCATCCGGAGTGGGCTGCAATAGCAGCATTCGCGATAACAGCCCAAAAGCATGTGTATTCTCAAGACCGCTGGAAGATCTGGACCGATAGCTTGCATGAGTATTACCGCAATCATTTGAGCGAGGCACAGTATGCTGATAGTTATGATTGGGCCCGAAGATGCGCCGAGGACGTGATTGACTATGCCGCCTTAGATGGATTGAAAAAAATTAGAACCCAATCGAAATACACCACGGGAAAAGTTAGTGAAGGACAATGGATGCCAACGCCCCCGAATTATATGGAGCCCATTGAGCCTTATTGGGGGGAGTTGCGCCCCTTTACGCTGGATTCTGCAGAACAGTATGCCCCGAAACCGCCAACGCCCTTCGACATGACGGAAGGCAGCCCCTTTTATCGAGAGGTTGAGGAAGTGTATCAAGTGGTGAATGAACTAAGTGAGGAGGAGCGCGAGATCGCTGCTTTTTGGGATTGCAATCCGTATGTCGTGCTTCACAAAGGACATTTCATGCAGCCGGTAAAAAAAATCACGCCGGGGGGGCACTGGATGGGGATTACCCGCATTGCCTGTCGGGAGAATGATTTATCCTTCGGCGAATCTCTGCAGACCTATACATACATTGCTATCGCATTGGCCGATGCCTTTATCTCTTGTTGGGATGAAAAATACCGATCGGAGTACATTCGACCAGAAACAGTCATTAATACCTATATGGATCAGAAATGGGTGCCTGTCCTACAAACTCCGCCTTTTCCCGAGTACACCAGTGGACACAGTGTTATCTCCACGGCTTCTGCGCGCGTCTTGACGCATTTGATCGGCGATGACTTCGAATATGTCGATGATGTGGAAGTCGAATTTGGTCTGCCGGAGCGTCAATTCTCCTCATTTTTAGCGGCTTCGGAAGAAGCGGCCGGCAGCCGCATCTACGGAGGCATTCACTTTCGCCCCGCCGTCGAAGAGGGGATCCTTCAAGGACATAAAATAGCTGATCAAGTGATTCAAACCTTAACAGATGAATAAACTTCAACTCCTTTTTCTATTGCTCTGTATATTAACCTTGTCGTGTGATCGCACAGCCGTAGAAGAAAAAGAAGAGGTGAGTTTGGAAGAATTGGCGTATGAAGCACCGGCCAATGCCTTATTTCAAAAATTAGAAGAGGAAGATACCCGAATTTCTTTCCAAAATGAGTTGAGGGAAACAGAGGCCTTCAACTACTACAATTATACCTACATGTACAATGGCAGTGGCGTTGCTGTCGCTGATTTTAATAATGACGGCTTGTTGGATTTGTTCTTTGTGGGCGCCATGACCTCGAACAAGTTGTATCTCAATATGGGAGATCTCCGGTTTAGAGATATCACAGCCGCTGCCGGTGTGAAAGGACCCAATGTTCTCAAAACCGGAGTAGCCGTGCACGACGTCAATGAAGACGGCTATATGGATATTTACGTCTGTCACTCTGGGCTTAGCCCGGCGGCCATGCGCACCAACGCGCTCTATATCAATAACCAGGATGGCACGTTTACGGAAGAAGCTGTGGCTAGGGGATTAGATGATCAGTCTCACACCAATCACGCCTTGTTTTTCGATTACGATAATGACAACGACCTGGACCTCTTCTTACTCAATCACCCGATAGATTTCAATTTGATCAATAATATGAGTCTCAAGCAAAAGGAGGACGGCACGATTCTCCGCGATGGCACGCCCGAAAATCTGTTCGAAGGTGATCGGCTCTTTGAAAATGTGGGTCAGGGACAATTCAAGGAGGTGAGTGAGGAAGCCGGTGTTTTCCAGAAAGCCTATGGGCTCAGTGTTACGCCCATGGATATCAATGAGGACGGGTGGATGGATTTGTATGTAGGAAACGATTTTATTGAGCCCGACTTTCTCTATATCAATCGCGGAGATGGAACCTTCGTCGATTCTATCGATGCCTATTTTCCACATACATCGAACAATACTATGGGCGCAGATGCGGGGGATGTCGACAATGATGGCCGACTGGATTTTATGAGTTTAGATATGCTGCCCGAAGGACACTATCGCCAAAAAACTCTGATGACTAGCATGAGATACGATAGGTACAAACAATTGGAAGAGTACAATTACGGTCGACAAATCATGCGCAATACGCTCTTCGTCAAAGGCGATGATGGAAAAATGCGCGATGTCGCTTGCTTTTCCGGTGTGGATGCCACCGATTGGTCCTGGAGCCCTTTAATCGCAGATTTTGATGGAGATGGGTATAAAGATATTTTTATCACCAACGGCTACAGAAGAGATTTGACTGACCTCGATTACATGACCTATTACGACGAAAAAGTGGGCCGGACTTCATTGCCTGAAGACAATGTTGAAGCTTTGCTGGACGAAGTGCCCATACATCCGGTACCCAATTACATTTATCGCAATAGAGGCGATTTGACCTTTGAGTCATCGGCAAAGCAGTGGGGCCTCGGAGATCCCGTATTTTCCAATGGTGCTCTGTACGCAGATTTGGATAATGACGGGGATTTGGATCTGGTGGTCAATAATTTCGATATGCCCACCTTTATTTATAAAAACAGGTCCAAGGAATTGACCGGGCATCGCGATTTGCGCCTCCGATTGAAAGGCCCCAAAGGAAATATTGATGGAATTGGAGCAGAGATTCGAGTGTATGCCGGAGATCAAATTCAACATCAGAACGTGCAGCGAATCAAGGGTTTCATGTCCTATTCTTCAGCCACGGCTCATTTTGGAATGGGAAAAATGGAACAGGTCGATTCTATTGCGATACGTTGGCCTGATGGCAAGACAGAACGCCTAAAAAATGTGAAGACCAATCAACTCTTAACTATTCATTATTCAGATGCAGGTATCGGACCCTGGCCGAAACTTCCGCTGCCCCGTCAATTCTTGACTTCAGAGTCTTCTGTGGACTTTACACACAGTGAAAATGAATTTATTGACCTCAAGCGCGAACCCTTATTGCCCCGTGCGTTTTCCCGCCGCGGCCCCGTTATAGAAGTACTGGATTTTAATAGAGATGGTCGTGAAGATTTCTTTGTAGGCGGCGCCCGCGGTCAAGCCTCCGCGATATTTATACAACAGGCCGATGGGACTTTCCAGTCCATAGCAGAAGAATTTTTCGCCGGAGAGGCTCAATACGAAGATGTCGCCGTCGGAGTGGGCGATTTCAACTCCGATGGATGGCCGGACTTGTATGTGGGAAGCGGCGGCTATTCCGAGCCGGAAGAAAGCTTTCAATATCGCGATCGATTGTATATCAATGAAGACGGCCGCTCCTTGCGTCGCCAACAATTGCCCCCTAGACAAGTGAATACAGGCGCAGTTACGGTAGCGGACTTTAATCAAGACGGACTAATGGATGTGTTTGTCGCAGGCTATCTTATACCCGATCAATATCCCCACGCGCCGGCTTCTTATATTCTTATAAACAGAGAGGGAGAACTCGAAGATCAGACCGATCAATGGTGGCCCGACGGAGCGATAGAAGAGGCAGTTAGCTCGGCTTTGTCTTTAGATGTCACGGGCAATGGCTACGATGATCTGCTGGTCGCCGGGGAGTGGATGCCCCTGACCCTTTGGCCCAATTCCGGCGAGCAGTTTCTGGATCCGGTCGCAGTACCCGATAGCGAAGGCTGGTGGAATACTCTGGAGGCCAGTCAACTGAACGCGGGAGGAGAAACACACATTCTCGCCGGCAATTTTGGAGAAAATACCCGTTGGCGGGCCAGGCCGGAGGAGCCCATTGAAGTGTTTGCCGCAGATTTCGATCAAAGCGGACGACACACCCCACTATTGACCCATTACATGCAAGGCGAGCGAGTTCCGATTGCCAGAAGAGATGCTCTGATGGAACTCATGCCCTCCCTGCGCTCCAAATATGTCAAATTCAGCAGCTATGCAGAGGCGCGCATTGAAGACCTGGTAGATGTCGAGGGCGATCAGGTCCTACACCGAAAGGCTGCTACGCTCAAGTCCGGTTATCTGCCCTGGAATGCTGATGGTCCGGGAGCCTGGCAAGAATTCCCCATGGAAGCGCAGTGGTCCAGTATTCACGCCTTTGCCACCGCCGATTTGACCGGGAATGGCTTGAGCGATATTATTTTTGGTGGAAATGATTTTGAATTGGAAATTGAAAGTGCACGTATGGATGCCAACAGCATGGGAGTTTTACTGCAGGTTAAAGAAAATCAATGGAAGTACGTTCCCCAAGATGGCTTGTTGGGAAGATTTAATCGCGAATTGCGCAGCCTCAAAGTCATACAAGTGAAAGGGACACCACATCTCATCGCGGGTTGGAAAGAGCATCCCGTGGAAATTTTTGCCTTGAAAATCTTCGACAGGGAAGGATAATTTTGTATATTAATCTTAAATTAAACCCAGTGCATGAGATTTATCGTCGTCATTTTGTTGAACGGAGCCTTTGTGTACATTACCAGCGCCCTGCTCACAGGTGTCGAAGTTAAAAATTTTTGGATGGCGATTCTCGTCGGATTGGTTTTGGGCGTAATTAATGCGACCATCAAACCCGTTATAACCGTTCTCACCCTCCCCTTTACCATCATTACATTCGGGCTGTTTCTCCTCGTGATCAATGCCGCCATGGTCATGTTGACGAACGCCATCGTGCCCGGTTTTGCCGTGGCCGGTTGGTGGAGCGCCCTGTTTTTTTCTATCATAATGTCACTGTTGAATTTAATCGTCGCCGATTTGAAAAGAAAGCCGAAGTGAGCACGATCCAGGCCCACTTAATTTTTAAATTCTTTTCTTTTTAATTATTTTTTTGGGCATCACCGCGCGTATTCGCGCGGTCGCTACGGTACGCAGCTCACTATTCGTTCGGCCCTCGCTCCACTGCGTTTCGCTCGGTCTGGCTCACTGGCGTTCGCCACTGCTCCCCATCGCTGATGCAAGGCGGAGTGTTTTTTCCGGAAAATACAAGCATTTTTTGCCCTGCGGAGCCGAAGACTTCGCTGTCCATTATTTACTTTCTTAACTTTAGGAAAATAATTACAATAGTACAAGTCTTTTGATCTTCCTGATAAAAACAGCTCAAGCTTCGAGCGTTAACCCTTTGGTTAATAGTTGTTTTTCCAACACCGGAAGTACCCCTTACTTTAATCACCACAATCTTTATCATAAAGGTTATGAATATAATGTTTGTTTTGCCCCGTCGAAAACCCTTGCCTCATTCATTCCCGGGCTTATAGTTTACATCCGGAAAGGACTGTTATTGCCGGAATAGCAAGAGGGGAAGTTCCCCGCTACAAATTTTAGTGGAGAAAATTGGGAAAATAATTTCCAAAATTTTATATTAGTTACGCAGGAAAATGATCCCGCACATGCTTTCAGAAATGAAGCCTGGGACGTTTCCTGCATTTTTTCCCTTCTTCTTTTTCCAGTGACCCCTTATCGGTGCCAGTGGGCAGACAGCCATACCGCTCGCATTGAATGGCAGTTTGGAAATTATTCCAGGATGGTCGAACGTTGAGAGCATAGTATAATTAAAACAGGGGCTCTGCCTGCAGTGAGATAGCTTATGGGCGGAACGATCGAACTGAGCACTTCCAGCGCACAGTCAAAAACAGAAAATATCCACATTTCAAACCTCCGATTGAACTATTATTGACTTCTGAGGTAACTTATGTATGCAATCCATTCTAACAATTCTCTTCCTCATGATACAAACCATGCTCTTTGACTTTTCTCCTTCTGCCGACCCTTCCTCCTGGCGCATCGTAGATGATGGCGTAATGGGCGGCAGATCCCAGGGACAACTCGAACTTTCAGATGCGGGCCATGGAGTATTTTCGGGGCAAATATCTCTGGAAAATAATGGCGGCTTTTCTTCTCTGCGCTATCAACCACAAGCCATAGTCCTCAGGGATGAAAAGGAATTGGTTCTACGCATCAAGGGCGATGGGAAGCGCTATCAATGCAGGATAAAATCCCAACCTAGCGATGCGCACTCCTATGCGCAATATTTCGAGACGAGTGGAGAATGGCAAACGGTGCGCCTGCCATTAATGGACTTTTATCCTACCTATCGGGGCCGCACCCTGGACCGACCCAACTATCCGGCGGAAAGGCTAGCGGAATTTGGGCTGCTTATTGGTAATGAGAAAGAAGAATCTTTTGAGTTGCTCATCGATTGGGTAGGGCTGGATTAATGGCTCCTTACTAGCTTATCAAGGCAAGGATTGTCTCAGGCACCAATCAAAAACCACCCAAATCCAAAGAAATACCGCTAAAGCGCCACACGCTTAACGTCTTCCGCGCTTCATAAATCCCATTTGCCGTAGAACGTAGATTGAAGCAAAATTGGGAAGGAAACAGATCATTCAAAACTCTACCCGCCTTTCCCTGTTTATCAAACATGCAGACAATCTCACTTACTCTTTTTATTATGTTACAGACCCTACCTTTCGATTTTTCCCCTTCTTCGGATACTCCCTCCTGGCCCAGGTCTTCACTTATATCTTGATTGCATTCAGGGTAGGAGCCTTGTTGTCTCCTTTCCGGAGTTTCCACGATTAAAAACGAGGATATTAGCGCCAGGCCAACTTATCCCAGGAGGATTACAGCCGCAACTCAGGAAAGGCCTTAGAGAAGCTTTCTATTGTGCAGGGAATGAATCATTTCGGGCAATTCTTGCCAACTCCAAAGGTGACCTTGTTGTAAGCGTAACGATTTGTCACCTCCATACACCACATGCACATATTCGGCCCCCGTATCACTTACCTTTTGCCAAAATTTTAGATTTGAAAAATACGAGCTACTTTTTGTAGCGCCGGCCTTGATT
>JAWLFI010000087.1:0-11087 GCA_041685645.1 Saprospiraceae bacterium
GTTCCTTTTGCTGTCTTTCGCATAGACATAATTACAAATTTTTTTTCGTAATCTTGTCTTATTCTTTAGGGGGCTGAAACACCAACACCAAACAAAAAGCTCACAATACTCAAAACTGAGTCCCCAAACCTGAAGGTGCTTTCCAAAAACTCGTGGATTGGCTAATCGCAAAAACTACTCATTTTCCTGAAGACTTCAGTATGATTTCATACCCCTTGCCTCCCGGGACTTCGCTTTGCTCTTAATCAAAGAAAAAATGAACTCCAATACAGGGGACAGATTCTCCATCTATCCTATCTCATAATCCTGCTACAGTGAGATAGTGAATTATCAGCTAGTTTCACATTCTACTGAATTAAGGGCCACAACCAAATTATCAGCACCCCACTGACAATCGTAATCCCAAATAGGATAGAAACCCACTTACCTAATAACTTTGTTCCCATAATTACGGTTAAAATTCCTTTAAAAAAAAGATTGGAAAGAGAGGCCAACAGGATTACCCTCCAGCCTGTATCGACAGTGACATCATCTCGCTGAATAAGCTGAGAAACAGATAAAGTAATGGCGTCAACATCTGTTAATCCGCTCGCGGCCGAAACAATATAAAGTGCATCACTTCCAAACTCTTCTTTGATATATGCAACGGCGAATAGAATGAGACCATAAAATAAACCAAAAATTAAAGCGACCTTCAATTGAGCAGGATTTCTGGGATCAGGAAAAGCTTCCTCATCCTTATTTTTATTGATTCGATAATAAACTATTGCGGACAAAATGACCATGACCAGAAATATTGCAAGAAAAGGCAGAATAATTTTTGGGATTATCTTGGGCGCAACGACACTGATTTCCAAAATTATCCGCACAAAAGAAATGGCTGAGGCGCCCGTAATAACAAAGGCAGCAGTGAGCGATAGTGGTTTGGCTTTCATCGCTTTTCTGGAATAACTAACTGTAGTTGCCGTACTACTTATAAGTCCGCCCAGAATAGTGTTGGCAAGTAAGCCAATATCCTTTCCCAAAAATTTATATATAAAATATCCGACAACACTGATTCCGACGATTAGGGTAACCATCAACCAAATGTTCTGAGGGTTGAGTACGTCTAAAGGGCCGTAAGTTTCATTAGGTAGAATAGGAAGGATGACAAGTGAAATGCCGGTAAAAGTCATAATAGCAGATAAATCCTTACCTGTCAGATTGTCGATAAAACCATGTAACCTTTTTTTCAAATACAAAATTATTGCCAATAGTGCGCCGACAACTACCCCAATAATTTGGTCGCCCAACACAAGATAGGCTCCAATTACATACATCAGTAATGCAGCAACTTCAGTGGTTTGACCAAAGTCCTGATTATCTGAATACTTCTTTAAAAAATTCCCACTTATGAAAAAGCCAGCCAAACAAAGTACTAAAACTGGCAATATGAATGGATTCGAAAAATCACGAGTTACAAAACCAGAGATGGCTCCCAGCACAGATATTAAGGTGAAAGTGCGAACCCCTGCAAGGACGCTGTTCGTTCGTTCTCGCTGCAGTCCAACGAGAAGACCAAGTCCGACTGCAATCCCCAGAGTTATTAAATCGTCGTGATTCATATTCCCTGTAAATGTATTATTTCTTTTCAAGAAATAAAATTCCTTGTGTTTCAGACCTCTCAGCAATTCAACTAGATAAACATATAATGAAAATGGAGTAATATCAATGTGAATCAAAGAGAATGGAAGCCGGATGAGTTATTAAAGGGGTAGGGAATCTAAGACCCATCTAAGCAACTGTGAGACAGGGAATAAAGCAAGGACAGGATAGTGTACAAAGCAAAATTCGACTTGATCCGATAAAGGCTGCACCTTTTTCGTCCTGCAGGCCGAAGCTTTTCCCGTTGATTTGCTATCCGCGCTTCAACAATGTTAGGAATATGAATACCGCCGAAGATCCTTCAAAGATATCCTGAAATGCTTATTTTGATGATACTTCAATATCTCCAGCAAAGATGGATAATTGACAATGTACTTTTGTTTTTTTGAAGAATTTCTAGCGTTTCGTCCCTCTGTTTTTACTAATTCCGAAGGTAACTGTTACCTGAACGAAAGTCTTCGTAACCTACTTTTAAAAATTTCTCAAGTTCGAGGGTTAACCCTTTGATAAACAATTGGCTTCCAATTCACTATCATTAACATAAGCAATCCTCGTACTAAAGATTATGAATAATTCGGGCTATAGCTTACGGGGCACATCCCGACAAAATTTTGTATCTTCAAAAAAAGTAAATCCCTTGGCAACAGAAGAGGAACAAAAAGATGAATCGTCCCAACAAAAGTTGGTGGATAAGACAAAATCCCAATATCAAAAGCTCTACAGGATCATTCAGATTCGTGAGGACGACTCCTTCCTCATCATTATAGGTAAGTTGTTATTGACCATTGTGGGCATCGGACTAATGATTCTGTTTTCGCCAATTATTTTGCTGGTTTTAATCATTGCATTTTTTGCAGCATTTTGAGAATAGCAGTATTTGTCATATCATCCATACTATTCTTACTCCACCAATTTATTCAGTGGGGTTTGGGAATACATCTGCCTATTATTGATAGTTATTTAGACCCCGTGCTAGCCATGCCGATACTACTCATTCTAATGGACTGGGAGATGACCGTTTTTCGAGATCGTCCGCCACTATCGACAGGAGAAATGATTGGGAGTATCATTGTGTTTTCTCTGATTTTCGAGTGGATATTTCCCGCCTTGTCTGAGGATTTCACGGGAGACATTATAGACATAGCAGCGTATTTTGTAGGTGGGCTCTTGTATTATTGGGCCCAACAATTTGACGAGAAAGCATAATATTGTCTATTTTTAACGCAAAACCCGGTAATGGCAAGATACAAAACAACTCCTCTGGCGCGCTTTTTGATTTTTATGGTAGTCGCCGCTCCTCTGCTCTACCTTTTATCCACCTACATTACCGGTGAAGAAGTCAATCTGGAATGGCCATGGGCGAAAGAGGAGTCGGCTATTGAAGTCGCCGATGCAGAAGAAGCAAAAGAAGCGGACTCCAAAGACTTAGTTTCTAAAGATTCACTGGCAGCCGATACTGCCTTGGAAAAGTCCCTTTCCGGGAATTTAGATTCCATAGAAGAGAACGAGCCGAAAACCATGAGTTTGAGGGATAGTTTGGAGTTGTTGCAAATGCAATTGGACAGTTGTCGGAAAAATTAAAGTTCGCTTCATCTCATTCAGCATGGGATTACTTATATTGTCGAAAAAATACACCACATGAAAGTACTGATTAATGACGGAATTCATCCCGATGGAAAATTATTATTGGAAGAGGCTGGTTTTGAGCTCAGCATGGAGAAAGTTCCGCAAGATCAATTGGCGGCGGAACTACCTCAATACCATGCAGTCGTTGTGCGCAGTGCCACTAAAATCAGAAAAGAAGTCATCGATCGCTGCCCTAACCTCAAGCTCATTGCCCGCGGGGGCGTGGGTCTTGACAATATCGATGTGGAGTACGCGCGATCCAAGGGCATAGAGGTCATCAACACCCCAACGGCTTCCAGCCAATCCGTAGCCGAACTTGCTTTGGCGCACATTTTAACCCTGAGTCGATCCCTGCACCTATCGAATCGGCATCTACCCCGGCGCGGGCGAAGCGAATTTAAGGCGCTGAAAAAGTCATATAGCGGCGGAACGGAGCTCAAGGGGAAAACCCTGGGCATCATAGGGTTTGGAAGTATTGGACAGACCATCACTCAAATGGGTCTGGCTCTGGGCATGAAAGTGTTGCCGGTGGATCTCAAAGTGGATCAGGCGACTTTGCAATTCAATCTATACGACAGTGGTCGCGTCGGTGTATTTGCCGAAGTGTACACCGTACCCATGGGGGAGCTATTAGCCGATAGTGACTATATCACCATTCACGTGCCCTTCTCCGGTGGTCGTCCGATTCTCGGGGCGACAGAGATAGAAGCGATGAAAGAGGGCGTGTGCATTATCAATACTTCCCGCGGTGGAGCAGTAGATGAAACTGCGCTTCTCCAGGGACTGGAGAGTGGGAAAATCCGCGGCGCAGGTCTGGATGTGTTTGAAGGCGAACCGCAACCCAAACAGGAGTTGCTGGATCACGAGCGCGTGTCTGTAAGTCCTCACATTGGAGCTTCGACGCTGGAAGCGCAACGGAATATAGGATTAGAAATAGCGGATCAAATGATTGAAATATTGGGTGACTCGCATTAGAGATGTGCTGAAAATTCCCCTTGTGGCAGGGTAGAGCTCTACCCTGTCGTGAATCTACCCCTATTTTTCAAACTCTCCGAATTCAAATGAAACAGAGAAAGGATCTTCCATTGCATTTGGGCGGTGCGACAGCACCGCCCTTTGTGTAAGGGATAGGAAGGGCGCGACTGAAAGGAGCGGTCCCGAGGTGGCGGAGCCCCTCGAGGACGGAACCCCTGGATAGCCCGACCCCGAAATCCGCCGACAGGCGGATGAAGGGGATACACCCAAATAAAAAAAATATTAATACGCCCGACTAATCCGGACAGTGGTCTTTTCCTGAATCCAACAGCCCACCGTAAATTCATCTCCCTCTGAAAGCATGCGCTGGCCAATATTTTCGCGCGTGGGCATATATTCAAAATACTTATTGATGAGAGACTGGGCTTCGGCTCTGACGTCCGAATCCAGAGATTTGGCGCGTTCCCACATATCGATGGCCGGCCAGATGACAATTTGGCTATCCCAGCCCCGGCCAGGTCCGCAAAGGGGTCCACTCGATGCGTACAACTTGCCTATGAGAATATAGGGTTCGCCCCAGGTCCTATCGTATTGTGCGGCCCGACGTGCAAATTTCCTCGAACGGGGAAAGTCTTTGGTATAGGAATAACAGATCTTTGCCTGCATCAAGGCGTATTGAGCGCGCTTTTCGTCACTTTCTGAATAATCGATCGCTTCGGAAAATTTACTGATGGAGGCCTCGTACTTGCCTTCCTGCATCAAGGTAAACCCTTCGCGAGCCAGGCCTGAAGCGCCACCCGGAACAATGCGACAACTGTCGCGCAAATATCGATTGAGTGCAAGGAGGATAGAATCTGATGCATCGCACTGAGCCCAATTGAGTTGGCTGGTGATGAAGAGAAGATTTTCGCAGTCATAGAGCTCCGCTTCCGTCTTCCCGCCGATGAGTTTATCTTTGAAATACTGACAATCGTAGAAGCCTTCTATCTGTTCGAGGCGCTCCAACTGATTCATTGAGTATTTTTCCACAATTGCCCAGTTATTGTCTTCAGGATTCTCTCTACGCTGAGTCGATACGATTTGGGTGATTTTTTGCGCCCATTCACGTGTGGTTGTCGTGTCGATTTGCCCATTGAGAAAGCCTTCTACGAGCAGTGCCGTAAAGGGATTGATAATAAAATAAGGGGTTTCTTCTTCCTGTAGATCAGCTGCGTGTTGAAACAGCCCAAGCTTTTGTTCGTCTGTATAGGTGTCGGGGTATTTGTAATACACATCGTAAGCTTTGCGTCCGGTGAGAAAGCCCTCGTAATCCGGATAGCACTCTATGGCCTCATCGTAAAGGACTAGGATGGAGTCAATGTATTGCCGCTCCATAGACTCCTCCTCGGTCTGGGAGATGAGGTATTCAAAAAGGTACACTCCATCGGTATAAATGACGTATCTCCGACCATCCGCTGCCGGCGCCATGCGATAGGCTTTCCTCCAATAAGGCAATGCCTGGTCGAACTGATTGAGCTTGAAAAAGTCGCGATACAAGACGTAAGCTTCAAGGGCTTCTTCGGAGTCTTCAATATCGGAAAACTTTACACAATCGCTCAATTCTTCGCTCTTCACCTGAGTCGTAGAGTCTTCTTTTACGGCCTGTTCTCTTTTCTCCTGCAACTCGGGGGAAATGCGCGGAGTACATTGCATGACAGAAAATGCCAATACCAGCAAAGGAAGAAAGTGAATTATCTGTCGCTTTTGCATGAGAACGTTTTAATAAAAATGAATTATTTAATTTTCAGAAAAGCGAATTTTCACAGTTTCTCCGATCCAGCAGCCCACTTCTACCTCATCCCCTTCTTTCAGCCCTCTCATAAAGCCTTCACTTTCTATAGGCTTGGAGTTGCGATAGTTGGCGATGCGCCTATTTGCAGTGCTTTCCACCTCCGGATCAATATTGCGAGCATAACGATATTTATCGATCGCAGCTAGAATGCTGAGTCTCTGATTCCAGGAGTCGCCGCATTTGGCCGAAGCATATAAGTCTCCAATCAACAAATACGGACGCCCCCAATTACTTCTGTATTGCGCGGCCTTGAGTGCACTGGATCTCGCATCGCTATACCTTTTGAGTTTCCGCCCCTGAATCGAAGCCATGCTAAAATAGTATTCGGCCATCTTGTCTTCATCATCCGTCGTAGCGATGGCTTCTTCGTACTTCTGCAGGGCTTTTTCAAACTTACCTTCGTCATAGAATAATTTCGCTGCAATGTTGGGGTTGGATTTAGCCAACTCTCTCCGAACCTTATCCCGATATTTTAACATATATGCATCGTACTTCACTTGTAAGTCTTGCATCACTTGCATGCTCGTATCGCAGTCTTTATCTAATAAAGTCTCGTACACTTCTCTGAGGAGCGCTCCGCTGTCCGGATACTCTTCCAATTGGGGTGTAAGTTTATCTACAAAGTAATCGCAATCATACACCTCGTCTTCGACTTTATTAATTTGCCTATCGAGCCTTTTAAGAGCAGACTCGTAGTAATCTTTATACCTCGGCTTATTAGCAATATTGTGCGCGGCAATTTGTTTCAGCAGTGCATGCTGGGTGCGCACCTCTACAGCGTCAATTTCATCTCGCTGAAAAAGGGCGGTGAGCGCCGCTCCCATTGGCTCATAGATAATATACTCCGATGCATTGCCCGCGAGTTCGACGGATTGCTTGAGATTCTCGTAAATTTTATCGCGAGGCATATTAAAAGTGTAGTACATTTCATAGGCCTTCCGCCCTAGGATAAAACCCACCTTGCGATCGTAGCATTCCTGATCTCCGGCGCACTTACTTACACTGATTTTTTGCTGGCGGTAGCATTCTGCTGCGCCATCGAACATCATTAAAGCGGAGTCGCGATAAGCTTTTTTCAACTTCTCATCATCTGTTTGCTCGGCCAACCACTTGTATATTTTCACACCATCGGTAAAGTGGTAATCTCTTCTGCCATCAGCTGCCGGAGCAATTTGGTAAGCTACCCGCCAATTTTCTTCAGCGAGCGAGAAGTTATCATTCTTTAATGCCTGGCGGTATATAGAATGTGCTCCTTCTGCCTCATCTTGCTTTGGGTGATCGATCCAGGTCTCACATTGAGCGCCTACCACGGACGATAGCGTCAAGATAACAACAGAAATCATTGTGAAACGTAAAAATGAGCTTGTATTCATTTTAGTTAAATTTGGATTTTACAAACCATTGATTATCAGCAGCTGTGAAGCCAAATCGAATGGTATAAAAGGTTTCTGATATACCGTTGGCTACATAGCGTTCTCCATAACTAAACGACAGATTACCGTATGCTGTTCTCCTAACGCCAATAAAAGGAAAAGTAAGTCCCGCATTTAAGCTATACGATTCCATTTGTTCTCCCCCAATCACTCTGGGATCCGTGCCGTAATTCACTCCGGCGCGATAAGTCATTCTCTTCAGATAGTTGTCAATATTGTTTTCATCGGGCGTATATCCAAAGCCGGTGGATAGCCCGTAAGTGTTTCTCAGGTCAGCGGGTCGAGCCTCGTTTTCGTATTTCTCCCAAAATCCAAAATCCACATCCGATCCCACCATCCATTTGGAATTGGCCCGAAACATCAGTCCCATAGAAAAGCTACCGGGCAAAACACCCGATGATTCGACTCCTTCCGTCAATAATATCGTATCCACTACCCCACCAAATACACTGTGTTGAGAGCGGTAAAAACTGCTTTCTTTCACATTGAGCGTAGCATTCGAGGCCAATGTCGCTCCAAAAGTGAGACTTTTGGTTGCTCCGCCCTCCGATCCATCCGATTTTTGAGCTCTTTGCAATACCCATTTGTACTGAGACCCAAACTCCCAGCGCAGGGCGCCCAGGGTCTGATCATCCCGGTAGATGTTTTCAAAAGAGTTGTCCACTTCCAGGAATCTAATTAAGCGATCTTCTCGCAAGTCGCCAAAAATATACTCCGTCCGAACGCCAAACCCAAAATTCTTATAGCGAAATCCATTTCCCCACATAATTGAGTAAGCTCCCCCCGTGCCGGTATATTGACGGCGTATCAGCCCCAGATCATCATCCTGCACATCCGTAACTATATCATATCCGGTTTCCGAAAAAGGCATCAAACCCAGCATCATTCCCCAACCGTAATTTCGCTCTGAGCGATTCAATAAATCATTAATGGGATTGAAAATCGGGAAACTCAAATTTAAGTGCGAAATGTTACCCGTCCAATAGGAAAAATCGCCATCATTGGCATTGATTTCGCTATGCTCTGCAAACAGCCCAATGTCCATAGAAGCTGCCCGCAGCCAGCCCAAAGCCGCCGGATTTGAAACATTGGTGTAAATATTATCCTGAAAGGCCGTACTCAATCCACCCATACTGTGCTGGACAGCCAGATCGTACGTCTTGAGTTGTCCCAAGCCGATTCGGGAGGCCGGAGAATAGCTTTTGGGCTGCGCTTGAAGGACTACAGCTCCAATGAGCAGGAAGAAAAGAGCAATGATTGATTTATGCATAATGACTTTGATACATTTGATATAATCCGTGTAATACGAGATCCGGTGCGACAAATATCTCTAATTTTAAGTGCCTGGCCAACTCAAAAGCGTTTCCGCCGGTTAATAGGATGTTAAGATCCTCACGGCCCTTGCTCCAGTGGGTAGCGTAGCCTTCTATTTCATAGAGCAAACCCCAAAAAGCTCCCCCCTGGAGAGCCGTCAAAGTACTCTCTCCTAAATGATTCAGCGGCACCTTTCTTTTCGCCAGGGGCAAACTTTCAGTTCCTTTCGCCATGGAATGCAATCGCAAATCCCAGCCCGGAGAAATATTGCCGCCCAAATACTGTCCTTGCTCATCGACAAAGTCAATGGTCAAACAAGTCCCGGCATCGAAAATCAGACAGGGCCCTTCCCAGCCCTCATGCGCAGCGCATACGCCGGCCAGCCGATCAATACCCAATGTTTCGGGCGTCTTATAGAGTAGCGACACATTTAAATTCCAGTCCGTACTTGCTTCGATAATTACCGGCATTTTCTTTTTGGATGACAACCATTGCCTGGCGGCGCCTACTCGTCCCACTACGATTTGCTGAATCTCGGAGTGCTGCTCAATGTATGCATTTAAGTCCCCTGCATACTCAAACACCTTGCGCTCGACTAAGTTGCCGTTACTATAAACGCCCGCTTTGACCCGGGTATTGCCTATGTCTAATACCACGACCGCCATCGCGATTAGTGTTTAAAGTGTCTGACAGAGGTCAGGTACATCGCCTGATCATGCGTCTCACAATAATCAATGGAGTCCTGATCCTTAATAGATCCGCCCGGCTGCACCACCGCCTTTATTCCCACGCCATTGGCGATTTCGACACAGTCGGGGAAAGGAAAAAACGCATCCGAGGCCATCACCGCGCCATCCAAATCAAACCCCAGTTTTTGCGCCTTGTGAATCGCCTGATGCAAGGCATCGACCCGGGAGGTCTGCCCACAGCCCATTCCGACCAATTGATGATCTTTGACCAGGGCGATAGTATTCGATTTGAGATGCTTCACTACGCGATTGGCAAACATCAGATCCGCCATTTCCCGGTCCGTCGCCTGTCGCGTGGTGACGCAGGTCCAGTCCGCCCGCTGATGCGTTTTCAAATCCATATCTTGTTCGATCACCCCGTTCAGCAAGGATTTAAACTGTCGCTCCTCCGCCGACCAGTCCTTGAGCTTGAGCAAAACGCGTTTCTTCTTTTTCTTCAGATGCTCCAACGCAGCCGGCTCAAAATCCGGAGCAATCAAGAGTTCATAAAAAATCTCATCAATCGCCATGGCAGTTTTTACATCCATCGGTCGATTGGCAATAATCACCCCACCGAAAGCCGAAATTGGATCCCCGGCCAGTGCCGCTTCCCAGGCCGAAAATAAGTCATCTCGCGTGGCCAGTCCGCAAGGATTCGTATGTTTAAGCACGGCCATTGTAGGCTCATCCTTTTCAAACTCACGCATGAGATGAAAAGCCGCATCCAGGTCCACTAAATTATTATACGAAAGCGCCTTACCGTTCAGCTGCTCAAATTTCTCTTCAAAAGGCCCGTAAAATCGCCCCGTCTGATGGGGATTTTCGCCGTAGCGCAGAGGCTGCACACCCGCTGTCGATGCTTTAAAACTAGACACCTGATCTCCGGATTTCGCAAAGTGAGTATAAATGGCACTATCGTAATGAGACGAGACATCAAAAGCCCGAACCGCCTGTCGCAGTCGCAACTCCCGATCGGTCGTCGCCCCCTTGGAAATCACGCCCGCCAGCGTGCTGTAATCCGCCCGCGACGGAATCACCAGCGTCCGCTCAAAATTCTTCGCCGCAGCCCGAATGAGTGCGATGCCGCCAATATCAATTTTCTCAACAATATCCTGCTCACTCACCCCATCCTGAGCGATCGTATCCTCAAAGGGGTAGAGATCCACCACCACGCAGTCTATATTCGGTATTTGATAGGTCTTCAGTTCACTTTGGTGCGCAGGGGTATCTCGCGCGAGAATACCGCCAAAAATATTGGGGTGTAGCGTTTTGACCCGTCCGTCGAGAATAGCGGGAAACTCCGTCAGCGTTTCGACCGGAGTGACCGGAATGTTGAGCGCTTCAATAAATCGCTGCGTACCACCGGTAGAGATCAGCTCAATCCCTTTGGCGTGCATTTCTTCAACTATAGGCGTCAGCCCCTCCTTGGAAAATACAGAAATAAGTGCTTTTCGAATCGGTCTTGACATGCTTGGTTAGATCTGATGTAGAAAGGCCTAAAGGTAAAATAAATGCTCCTTACTGCCAAACCCATTT
>JAWLFI010000088.1:0-11028 GCA_041685645.1 Saprospiraceae bacterium
ACTCAGGATCTCACTCTCGCTTTGCTCGAGTTCGACAATGACTCGAAACATGGGAGGGGATATGACAATAAAAAAAGCCCTACAATGATTGATTGCAGGGCTGTAGCGCCTCAACAAGGACTCGAACCTTGGACCTACGGATTAACAGTCCGCCGCTCTAACCAACTGAGCTATTGAGGCTTATTTTTTAGGCATGGCAAAGATAAAAGAAACTATTCTCCCGCAAAACAATTTTTGTATAATTTTCGTGCGCCTACAATCCAGGGCTCCGGGGCATAGATCGCAGAGGAATAGAAAAAATAAGACAGCCAAATCTCAGGTGTATATTTGGTGATATAAGCAATTTATGTTTATTTTGCAATGCATAAAAAGTAACAATTATGGCTTCAGGCGGCGAAAATTATGGAAAGAAAGGGTATGCCCTGATGTGGATTGGCATAGCTCTATTACTGCTGCTCATACTGATATTGTACGTTTATAACATGAACTTCGACAATATCAACCCCTCTTAACATTGAGCTCTGCTCAATTTGCGTGGCGCGGCATGAATAAAAATTGCTGTTCGCCCTGTCCAATATAAAATATGCAAATATGCGTGGAAGGGTCTTTGTACACTTCCCGAAAGTCATCGATCTTATTTGGAGCGATGAGTTGTTTGGTTGAAAACTCCTCTAGTGTCGAGATGTGAATGGACCAGTCCTCGTCGGTCTCCTGGTGCTGCACGATGGGAATGCCCATGGCGAGCTCTTCTTCGTGGTGCGCGACGAAGATGGGATACTTACTCACCCCCTCGGTCAATACGGTCTCCTGAACGGCTTCCATCACTTGTTGATAAGATCGCAATTCCAGTTCTATTTTTTGGAAAAATTCTTCTTTTCTCATGATTTGCGGTTTAATACGGCAATGCTTTCTACGTGATGGGTGTGTGGAAACATATCCACGGGCTGAACTGTGGGTATGTGATAGGCGTCATTCAGGCGCGCTAAATCCCGGGCTTGAGTCGCCGGATTGCAAGAGACATAGACGATTTTTTTCGGGCGGAGTTCCAACAAGAATTGAACGACATCTTCGTGCATGCCTGCGCGCGGGGGATCAGTGATGACCACATCGGCCCGTCCGTAGCGTTCGGCAAAATCTGGTCGGAGCACGTCTTTGGCGTCGCCGGCGAAAAACTGCATGGGGCGCTCGGGATAGCGAGCGGCATTTTCCCGCGCATCGGCAATGGCTTCCTCTACGATATCAATGCCAATGACTTCGCGACAATGCGGCGCGACGAACAATCCGATACTTCCAATGCCGCAATAGAGGTCATACACAATTTCATCGCCGGAAAATTCCGCACATTCTACGACCTTGTCGTAGAGGTTTTTTGCTTGCTGTGTATTGGTTTGAAAGAAGGACTTGGGGCCGAGGTCGTAGTCCACCTGGCCCAATTTCAGGCGCAATCGCTTATTTCCGGCCCAGTGTTCGGCATCCAGATCCTGCAGCGAATCGTTCTTTTTGTCATTCAACATAAAGTAGAAGGAAGTGATCTCGGGAAATTGGCCGGCGAGATGGTCGAAGAGTAGCTGAATATCCTCTTTTCGGCGCTCAGCGGCGACGAGAGTAAGCATCCATTCGCCCTCTTCGTTATTGCGCAAGACCAGAGCGCGGAGCCAGCCTGTCTGAGCGCGCGGATCGTAAAAGCTCCATTCTTGTTCTACAGCAAACGCTTTTACACTGTTGCGAATGCCATTTCCGGGTTCCGGCTGAAGCCAACACTCCTGAAGATCCACGATTTTATCAAAGGCGCCGGGGCGGTGAAGGCCCAAAGCAAATCGACCGTCGATATCGCCTCCCTCGGCAATTTCCGCTTCCGGAATCCAGCGTTTGGCGGAAAAGGAATACTCCATTTTGTTGCGGTAGTACACGGTAGAGGGAGACGGCACAATGGGAAGTACCACTGTATCTTCTAAATGCCCTATGCGCCGCAGGGCATCTTCTACTGTTTTTTGTTTGTGCTGGATTTGCCCACTGTAGTCAAAGTGCTGCCATTTACAGCCTCCGCAATCCTCAAAGTGCTGACAAAAAGGCTCCGTGCGCTGTTCCGAAGGTTGGATCATGGTTTGGAGGATGCCTTGCCAAACTCCTTTTTTCTTACGTAAACCGAGGATGTCCGCAGTATCTCCGGGCACCGCGCCTTCAATGAAAATGACCTCTCCCTCGCTACTTCGCCCTACGGCTTTGCCCTTGTCGGCAATACCGGTGACTTCTACTTTCTCGAACAATTTCTTCTTTCTTCTACCCATAGAAGTCAAAAATACAAAAGCTTATTCATCCAGGATTATAAATTCCGTTCTTCTATTGATCTGTCGTTGTTCCGGACTGTCATTGGGCACTAAAGGTTGACTTTCGCCGTAGCCCTCGTAGCTCAGTCGGTCAGCTGAGATTCCCCGCTCCACCAGATAGTCGCGTACGGCCTTAGCCCGCTGCATACTGAGAATCTGATTGGCTTGCGCTGAGCCCACATCGTCGGTATGCCCTCGAATTTCAATTTTTAACTCAGCCTGATTCCTCAACAACTCGAGCAGCCGTTGCAGTTCGGTCTCGGACTGTGGCAGCCAGTCAGCGGTACCGGTCCGGAACATGAGATTGCGCAATACGATTGGGGCGCGACTTTCCTGCGTCTTTTCGGCACCCACCGCTTGCAACTCAACGAGCCAGGGGGTGTCGGGATGGCGGACAGCCAGCTCTTCGTAGGTGTAGCGTTCCGACTGGAAGGTGTAGCCGGGCGCATCGGTGAACACCTGATAGTCTCCATCTTTGGGCAGAGCCACTAAAAAATACCCCGAGGAATCGGACTGTAAATCGGCAATCTGTCGTTCTCCGGAGCCGTCATATACCTCGATTTGTGCCGGCAGGCCTTCTTCTGTATGGGCATCAATGGCTCGGCCCTTCACATAGGTAGAGGCTTGGGCGGCCACTTCTGTGTCGAGTTTGAAGATGTAAATATCGTAATCCTCGCCGGAGGTTTCCCTGCGGCCCATATAACCGGTTGTCCCATCGATTGCCACGTAAATTGTTCCCTCTGCAGCTCGCGTATTGATGGGCCAGCGCATATTTTGAGCAGCTTGCCATTGATTGTTTTCTTTGCGGCTGAGATAGAGATCTGATCTACCGTAACCGCCGGGACGGTCAGAGGTGAAGTACAGGGTCTGATTATCGTAGTGGATAAAAGGCGTTTTTTCGTTGTGTGGGGAGTTGATGGTGCTATCCAGAGGCACCGCTTTTGCCCATCCGTCTTCCGCCGACCAATCTACGCGCCAGATATCCATTTTGCCTGCTCCTCCGGAGCGATTGGAGGCAAAGTATAGGCTGCTGCCATCCGGGGAGAGTGCCGGCTGGGTCTCATTGTTTCGGGTATTGATTTTTGGTCCCATGTTTCGCGGTGGGGTCCATCCTCCGGCTTTTTTTGTGCTGAGATACAAATCACATTGACCATAGGAGTCTTTGGCCTGGCATCGAGTGAAAATGAGGATTTTCCCGTCGGCCGATAAAGTGGCAGCGCCTTCGTTACCGGCGGTATTCAGTGCTGGAATAGGGCGGGCCTTTTCCCAGCCTTTCTCTTGCCGTCGGCTGATGTAAAAGTCTTCATTGCCCCGTGTGCGCCGGGTAAAGATCATAAAGGATCCATCGGCGGGCATAAGGGGTAAGTACTCCTCGGAAGCTGAGTTGATGGCGGTTGGCAGGGGACGAATATCTCGCGCCGAGGGGTGTTCGCGATCGTAGAGATGCTGCTCCGCCAGGGCCTTTTGCTTTTGACTTTGCTCTATCAATTGATCGTACTCTCCCGGTGCATCGAGAAATTGCTGATAAGCATCAATGGCGGCTTCGTGCTCCTCCAACTGTAAAAGCAAATCGCCTCTCAGGGCAAAATATCTCGCATCCGGCTCCGGCTCCAACTCCAAATAAGCATCGATCCATTGCAGGGCATCGGCCCGGCGATCCATTTTGAGTAAAAAACCTATGTATTCCCTGTAGGTCGGTAAGTGCTCCGGGTCTTTTTCCAGTGCTTTTTGAAAATAGCGGTCCGCTTTGTCCCACTGGTATTGTTTAACGGCCAATTGGGCTTTACCGGTCATTTTCTCAGCGGCTCGGGTGCCACTGCAGGCCGATAAGAGGAATAGAAAGCCGGAGGCGATCAGGAGGAGAAAAAAAGCCTTTGAAAATTGCATGCTACCTATTTAATTTACCAACGATGGTGCTTCTGTGAAAAGTGCCATGGCGCGAAAAGTTGGCATTATTCATTCTGATGCCGTTTTTTGGGAATGCTTCAGTGCGCTCTGCAAGTCCTTCAGTTCTTTCTTCCCGAGGTGGCGCCACTCTCCTTCCGGGAGTTGCCCGAGCTGAATATTCATGATGCGGATGCGTTGCAGATGAGTCACCTCGTATCCCAGAGCTTCGCACATGCGACGGATTTGTCGATTCATTCCCTCTGTTAAAATGATGCGGAAGGTATGCGTTCCCAAAGTTTCTACAAAACACTTTTGAGTCACCGTGCCGAGAATGCGCACACCGCCGGTCATTTGCGAAGCAAAAGAAGGCCGCAAGGCCTGTTTTACACTCACGATATACTCTTTTTCGTGCTGATTGCCTGCGCGCAAAATTTTATTCACGATATCTCCATCATTGGTGAGTAAAATGAGTCCGGTAGAGGGCTTGTCGAGACGACCGATGGGGAAAATGCGACGGGGAAAGTTGACAAAATCCACGATATTCCCTTTCACTTTTCGCTCGGTAGTGCAAATGATACCCGCGGGTTTGTTAAGGGCGAGGTACACTTTGGGCGGTTGATGCTGGGGTGTGATGGGCTGGCCATCGACCAGCACCTCGTCCTCAGGTGTGGCGCGATTGCCCGGCCGCGCCACTTCGCCATTTAACAGCACGCGGCCGGCGCGAAGGAGCTCATCTGCCTCCCTTCGGGAACAGCGTCCCGTCCGACTGATAAATTTATTGAGACTGATGCCATCTTCTCTTTCGGCACTCATAGCTAACGCTTTGCCTCAAAGGTAAAACTTTCCTTTCGACTAATGCTCATACGACGGGCTTACAAGTCCAGAGAAACACCTACTCTCAAATCAAAGATCGTTTTCGTGATGGGCACCAAAGGCTTGTCTTCGTAAGAAAAGTTGAGAGAATTATTGATGCTCCATCGCTTAGAGAGTCGGGTATTGATGTTCAAGGCGCCACTGACTCTGTGACGAAAATCGGATATGCCGGAGTCATAGCCGGTTTGATAATACACAATCGCATTGAGGTCAACCCATGCACTGATGGAGTGCCTGTAAATAAAATAGGAGGACAACTTCAGAAATTGGACCTCTCGAATTTCATTCGTGTGGGGATGCGTCCATCGCTCCGACTCGAGCATGGGCCCCACGCCAAAAACAGTTTCTACTTTAGTTCTCTGAATAAAGGCATATCGCAAGTTGGCCCCGGCCAATAAGCGCGGGTCAAGCCCTCTGAAGTTATCGTAAGAATACTGTCCGTAGGTTTCAAAACTCAAGGTCTCCTTTTGATAAAAATGCGCTCTCAGGTGAGCAAAACCAAAATTTAGCCAGGGATCCTCATTGATTTCCAGATAGTTCGTATGTCCAATGACGATATAGGCATGCCGCCCGGGGGCATAGAGCGCATTGACATCGGAGTTGAAGCCAAATAAATTGACGGGATTGTCCGCAGCTGCGGAACGGTTGAACACCTGCAACCCCATCGTCCCTTTGAACTTGAAATTTGAAGCCGTATCGCTTTCCAGGCGATGCTGCTCAATATTTAATATTTGCGCTTGAAGGGAATGGTACCCCGTAGGCAGTAAAAAAAGCAGGGGAACAAAAAGGAGTTGAAAAACACATGAGAATAGACGCAGTTGCCAAGGGGGGTTATCCTTGTACATAAATAATCTCTTTTTCATCAAAAAATGCTTCTGAAAAGTATTGATTGAGCGGGGTGCGTTCTGCATAGGCCCCGCGTCCCAGCGCTTTAATTTCCGCTTTCATTTGTTTACCACCCTTTAAGCAGATCAGCCCATTGGGAATGGCATGCCGTTGTTTGTTGAGTATCAGAGGCTGCGCCCATTCCATCAACTGAGACAGCGGCGCCACCGCCCGCGAGACCACAAAGTCCGCTTTATATTTGCACTCTTCTGCGCGCAGATGTCGCGTTTTGATATTCCTCAGACCGATGGCATCCGCCACTTCATCGACGACAGTGAGTTTTTTCTTTCGCCCATCGATCAACAGAAACTCAACCTCCGGGTAATAGATAGCCAGAGGTAGGCCGGGGAAGCCCCCGCCTGTCCCTAAATCCAAAATTTTTGCACCCGCCTGGAAGGTCGCGAACTTTGCAATAGACAGCGAGTGGAGCACGTGTTTTTCGTATAAATTCTGAATATCCTTCCTGGAAATAACGTTGATTTTCGCATTCCATTCCTGATAGAGCGCTTCCAGCGCCCGCAGTTGCGCCTCCGCCGTCCCCGTCGCCAGTTCAGGAAAATAAGCGAAGATCCGCTCCACCGTCAGCGGTGTGTTGTGTTCAGTATTCCCATCCATATTACCCGCAAAGTTACGCAAAACCCCCTTCCAAGCCAAGGTCAGCCCCTCCGGATTGAGAAGGTCTGCCGGGGCAGTGTTTTTATGATGATTTGGGCGGTCCCCCGTCCTCGAGAGCGCTTCGCGCTCATCGGGACGAGGGCGCTACGCTTCGCAGCTCGTTATTCACTCGGCTCCGGCCCCGGCTATCGCAGCGGGCCGGATCTCCCTCCCTTCGGTCGGGCCTGCTGCGCATCGCTACCGCGGGGGAAGGGTGTATTTACGGCCTAACCATTCGTAAACTTTATAACAACCATTGTTTTAGCTAAATCATATTAGGCTAGAAATTCCCTATTTATCAAAGGGTTTACCCTCGAACTTGAGCTGTCTTTTTCAAAAAGAGGGAAAAGACTAGTGTCATTACCACTAAGTAGGTATGGAAATGGCGTCGCATATTTTTGCGAAAATCAAAGCGTGGTCTGTAACCATGTAGTGACAGGGGCACGAAATACTTCGTATCTTTCCAGCGGACGGGCGGATAGCCGGCCGGCCGTTGTGGTGCATTTAAAAGAACACACTAAAAATTAAGATAATGAATGAAATTATTTGTCCTAATTGTAAAAAAGCCTTTAAGGTTGATGAAGCGGGTTATGCTGACATTTTAAAACAAGTTAGAGATCATCAGTTCGAAGAAGAACTAAAGAATCGGTTGGACTTAGCTGAAAAGGAAAAGGAAAATGCAGTGAAACTCGCTGAATCTAATGCGAAGAACTCATTCCAAGAAAAGCTAGCGGAAAAGGAAAAACTGCTGACCGAGCTAAAAGCAAAGACAGAAAAGGAGCTTTCTCAAAAGATCTCTGATAGGGAAAAAGAAATAGCAGAATTGAATTCAAAAATTAAGAATGCTGAATCTGAACAAAAACTAGCGGTTTCTGAAGCTCTTAAATCAATTGAGAAAGAAAGGGACCAGTTAGCTAATAAACTAAAGGTTAAAGAGACTGAAACTCAGTTATTAGAGAAATCTATTAGAGAGCAATTCACAAACAAGCTAATGGCAAAGGATGAAGCCATTAGAATGAAAGAAGATGAGATTAGTCGTCTCAAAGACTTTAAACAAAAGCTCTCGACCAAAATGGTTGGTGAAACTCTAGAACAACATTGCGAAATCGAATTTAATAAATTGCGACCAACTGCATTCCAAAATGCCTATTTTGAAAAGGACAATGATGCCAGTGGCGGAACAAAAGGTGACTTCATTTATAGAGAAACGGATGATGATGGTAATGAGATTATCTCAATAATGTTTGAGATGAAAAACGAAAATGATAGCACCGCAAGTAAAAAGAAGAATGAAGACTTTCTTCCTAAGCTTGACAAAGATCGCAATTCAAAAGACTGTGAATATGCCGTTCTAGTTACTCTATTGGAATCAGATAATGAATACTATAACAATGGTATAATTGACGTAGCCCACAAGTTTCCTAAAATGTATGTAATTCGGCCACAATTTTTTATCCCAATCATAACTCTCCTAAGAAATGCGGCTATGAACTCCTTAAAATATAAGCAAGAGCTTAATTTGATGAAGAATCAAAACATTGACATTACAAAGTTCGAAGAAAAGATTGACTCATTTAGAAAAGGCTTCGCATACAATTACGATTTAGCCAGTCGTAAGTTTAATACAGCAATAGACGAAATAGACAAGACAATTAAGCACCTTCAAAAAACCAAAGAAGCACTTCTATCATCTGAAAATAATTTGAGACTAGCTAATAAGAAAGCGGATGAATTAACTATAAAAAAGTTAACTCATGGAAATCCGACTATGAAAGCGAAATTTGATGAAGTTAAAAAAAATGAAGAATAATAACGCACCGCAACATTAGGTATAAAACATTGGGCAGGCATGGTTTTCAGCAAGTTTCGGGTTCTTAGCAAGCTTAGTCCAGGTGGACAAGTGCGCAGCTCCGAAATGCCCTACGTTTCATACCCGTTACCATTGGCCGTCATTCCCAACATCACGAGAACTTGATAAAGTTCTGAAGCAAACGTGAAATTTTTAGGAAATTTTTGAAAATATTAAGATATTAAACTTCCTGAATCTCTAATAATAAAAGGAATGCGGGATAAAAACATCAAAATTTGATGTTAGTCAGAATTATTGGGACTATTCATGTCTGTTTCAGCGAATGAGCTTTTTGAGCCGGGTCTTTACATGGGCCATACCCACATGATCATTGGTACACTTATGGTGACTATAATAAATTCAAGCGGAAGGCCCATGCGCCAGTAGTCAGTGAATTTATATCCACCTGGCCCCATAACAAGCGTATTGGACTGATGGCCGATGGGTGTAAGGAATGCACATGATCCGCCAATAGCAACAGCCATAAGAAATGGATCAACAGAAAACCCGAGTCCTTTTGCAATGCCAATGGCTATGGGTGCCATCAGCACAACGGTGGCTGCATTGTTGATAATATCGGACAAAAACATGGTTACAACAAGCACCAGGGCGAGAAGTGCCCAGGGCGGCATAACGTTATGGAGATCTGAAATAAGGGTTGATATACGTTCAGCCCCTCCGGAGGTTTCTAATGCATTACCCACGGGTATCATTGCTCCGAGAAGTACGATCACCGGCCAGTCAATGCTGGTATAAAGTTCTTTGAGAGGAAGTATCTTTGTCAGTATCATGGCGACCGCAGCCATGGTAAAAGCCACCTGCACAGGCAGTATTCCGGTAAGGATCAAAACAATAGCCGCAGCAAAAATCCCCAATGCAAGTGGAACTTTGGTTTTATAGCCAAGTCGCAGCCCGCGCCTTGCAAGAGGGAGACAGCCTATTGAAGAAATGGTCTCATAAAGTAGGTGTTCCCGGCCCTGCAATAACAATAAATCGCCGGCTTTGAATATCACATGATCAAGGCGGTGGCGGATCTTTTGCTCACGCCTGGCCACTGCCAGCAAATTTATTCCATAACGGCTTCGCATACGCAAGGAGGCCGCCGTTTCTTCTATCAATGAAGAACCGTCCATTACAATGGCTTCTGCAATGGCTATTTTATCAGAACCTTTAGCATCTTTCCTGAATTTTTTACCGCCCACTAGTTTAACCACAGTATCTTTGATAAATGTTTTGAGTTCATCCGCATCGGTTTTAACAATAATGATGTCTTTAAATTGTATTACTTCCTCAGGGGCAGGGGCATGCATGCGTTTATCATTGCGAACCATACCTAGTATCTGCACATCGGCTTTTGAAACTGAAGTTATTTCGGAAATACTTATGCCCTTGAGTTTTGAATCCTTTACCACCTCCACTTCTGTTATATAATCGTCAATGTCAAAAAGTTCGGCGTCCGATTTTTCGGCAGTTCTCCTGGGGAGCAATCGCCAGCCTGCCAAGGTAATAAATGCTATCCCTACAATAGCAACCACAACACCAACCGGAGCAAAGGCGAACATCCCAAAAGGTTCACCAAACTCATCTGCACGAAAAGTAGCAATAATGATGTTGGGCGGCGTACCTATGAGGGTTGTCATACCACCGAGCAAGGAGGCGAAAGCAATAGGCATAAGTATATAGGAAGGGGGATTATTGCCTTTACGGGCAAGATGTATGGCAATGGGCATTATGATAGCCAGTGCTCCAACATTGTTCATAAATGCAGACGCTACAGCCACAAGCATGGAGAGGGTAAAGATTTGCAACAGGAGGTTTGTGCCAAGTTTCATCACCCATTTCCCAAGCAGATCAACGACTCCGGAGAATTCAAGAGCCTTTCCAATAACCAGCACGGCAGCCACGGTGATCACAGCCGGGTGCCCGAATCCATTAAACGCATCATTTGGGTCAACAATTCCGAAAATCAATAACAGACTAAGTGAGATCAGCGCAACAATATCATGGCGTATGCTGCCCCAGGCAAAAAGCAACAGGGTAAGTATCAGTACTCCGAAGACAATGTAGTGATCCATAAATCTTATTCAGGATATTTATACTTCCAATTTACCACAAATCTATCTGGTGAAAATAATTATTGTTTTTGATTTAAACAAAGCTATTTTTTTACCAATTTTGGTTTTGTGAATTATTTAGAGTAGAACTTGAAAAAATATTTAGGGTACCTCCGGAAACTGTTTTTTGATGCGAAGGTGAAAAAATATGTGCGTAATCAAGGCGAGACGATAGAGCCTAGCCATAGCTGAGTGACTGAGGATAAACGATGATTACGTGCATATTTTACATCTAAGCCATTTTAAAAAAATGGCTGTTCGCGCAAATGGATAGTTTCCGGAGGTACCCTTTAGTTAAAGACAAGGAACAACGAACCGCTAACACACAATATAATACAGTTGGAGTTCAGTGGTTTGCGAGGGTTTGGTTCCCGCTTCAGCATTCTTGTCAGTGGACAAGTACGCAGCTCCGAAATGCCCTACGATTTATACCCGAGAA
>JAWLFI010000089.1:0-11027 GCA_041685645.1 Saprospiraceae bacterium
GCTTCAGCAAAATGCGCATGCCAAGATCTTGTTTACGCATATTTCCCATCAAATTCATCGCGCTTTTCATAGTGATTAGGGCGTATCGCCGTCCGCCAGACGGCGGACGGCGTGGCTACGTTCCGGGCTCCACCTTCGTTCGGTCCTGCGCCCTTCCCAAAAAATTGTGAAGGTCTTGGACAGGGCCGCTACAAGGGCGGCCCTCCCTACACATCGCTTACGGTTGCGCCCTCCGGGCGCTATATTTGCCAGCCACCAAAGCCTTGCTACCTTTTGCAAGCCTCAAAAGTGAAAAGATGGACGTTTTGTAAAAGCACCTTATTGAGGATTCCAGGGGAGCTTCATTTAAAGGTGTTCTTCCATAAAAAGTTTACCATTAAACTTAGTGTTTAATGTACAATAAGATATTATTTTATTACTTTAGCCTTTAATGTTCCTAATACGAAAAGCAAATGAAGGATATAAAAGGGCTTATTTTTGACTTAGACGGAGTCATTGTAGATACCGCAAAGTATCATTTCCTTGCCTGGCAAAAGCTAGCAAGGGCTATAGGAGGAAGTTTATCCGAGCAGCAAAATAAAAAGCTGAAAGGTGTCAGTCGCATGGAGTCATTGGATAAAATATTGCTGTGGAACAGTATTGGATTAAACGAAGACCAGAAACAGACCCTTGCAGCGAGAAAAAATAGCTGGTATCAGCAAATGATTTCAGATTTGACACCAGAAGATGCACTGCCGGGTGCGCTGGAATTTATTCGAGTTGCGAAAGAGCAAGGTTATGGCATTGCCCTGGGCTCTTCCAGCAAAAATGCAATGACTGTTCTGAAAGCGCTAAAGGCAGTTTCGCTTTTTGATGCAATTATTGACGGAACTCAAACTACGCGGTTCAAGCCGGATCCTCAGGTTTTTCAGATGGGGGCAGAGGCGCTCGATTTAGCACCCAGTCAGATTATCGTTTTCGAAGATGCTGCTATGGGCGTGAGAGCAGCTATTTCCAGCGGCTTTTATGCAGTGGGAATAGGAGCAGCTCGCGACCTACCCTTCGCACATTTCGTTATTCCTGGTCTCGAAGGTCAGCGTACGGATTTACTTGTTGAAAGGTTGGAAAAAGTTACAAAAACATGCCAATAAATATAGAACACCACCCCTGGAAACTTATTGAGAGATCTCTGGAGCCCCAGCATCAGCGAGCTGCAGAGAGTTTGTTCAGTTTGGGCAATGGGCGCATGGGGCAGCGGGCCAACTTTGAGGAGGACTATTCGGGAGATAGTCTGCAAGGTTCGTATTTAGGGGGAATCTATTATCCTGACAAAACCCGCGTAGGGTGGTGGAAAAATGGATATCCTGAATATTTTGCCAAAGTTTTGAATGCCGTAAATTGGATTGGGATCCAAATTGAAATCAATGGTCAACCCGTAGATTTAGCTAAATCACGTATATATGATTTCTATCGCGAGTTGAATATGAAGGAAGGCCTGCTTTCCCGGAATTTTACAATTAAAATTCCCGGTGGTGAAAAAATCAAGGTAGAGACCCAGCGCTTTTTGTCAATGAAAAGACTTGATATTGGGGCTATTTCGTACTCCATTGAGGCGCTTAATTTTTCCGGAGAAATTTCAGTCAGTCCTTATTTAGACTTTGATATAAAGAATGAGGATGCCAATTACGATGAAAAGTTTTGGGCGGAGCTGGATAAAGGGCACTTCCCTGAGGGCGGATATGTCGTGTCGAAAACCAAAAAATTGGATTTCAAAGCTGCCTCAGCAATGGCCTTTACAGTGGATAAAGAGGGGCATAGGATAGAAGTATCAACACTACCTTCGGCCCGTAAAAAATTTGTAGCTCAAAAGTTTAATCTACCTATAAAAACAGGGGAGAAGATCCAGTTGAATAAGTACGCCGCTATTACCTCCAATTTTTATTATCCTGATAGTGAGATATTAGACAGGGCAAAAGAGCAGGTTCAAAAAGCCAGAGATCTGGAGTTTGATTTTTTATTGTCTGAGCACAAAAGCGTTTGGGCAGATAATTGGAATCAAAACGATATTCAAATTGAAGGCGATTTGGCAGCCCAACAAGGCATTCGTTTCAATATTTATCAATTATTTCAAACCTATACCGGAGAGGATGCACGATTAAATATTGGGCCAAAAGGATTTACAGGAGAAAAATATGGTGGTTCTACATACTGGGACACAGAAGCCTATTGTTTGCCATTTTATATGTCTACAGCCGGTCAAAAAGTGGCAAGACAACTCTTACTATATAGATACAACCATCTCCCTGATGCTATAAAAAATGCGAAAAAATTAGGATTCGAAGGTGGTGCAGCCCTTTACCCTATGGTAACTATGAACGGCGAGGAATGTCATAATGAGTGGGAAATCACTTTCGAGGAAATTCATAGAAATGGGGCCATAGCTTTTGCTATTTTCAATTACATCAGATATACCGGAGATGTAGATTACCTTGTGAATTATGGATTGGAAGTGCTCATTGCCATTTCCAGATTTTGGGCGCAACGGGTGCAGTTTTCGCATCCCAAGCAGCAATATGTCATTCTCGGAGTGACAGGTCCAAATGAGTATGAAAATAATGTAAATAATAATTGGCATACCAATTATATAGCACGGTGGTGCTTGAAATACACATTGTCATCCCTGGAGGTTGTAAAAAAGCGAGCGCCTGACTCTTACGATGAACTCATATCACGCATAAAATTCCAATCTATTGAAGAATGTGACAAATGGACAGAGATCGTCGAAAAAATGTTTTTACCCTTTGATGAGGATCTCGGAATATTCCTGCAGCAAGAGGGCTTCTTAGATAAAGAGATATTACCGGCCGATGAACTGCCCAGCGATCAGCGTCCAATTAATCAACATTGGTCTTGGGATCGTATCCTTAGATCCTGCTATATAAAGCAAGCAGATGTTTTACAGAGCCTTTATTTTTTTGAAGCGGATTTTGAATTGTCTATCATAGAGAGAAACTTTGCATTTTACGAACCGCTAACTGTTCACGAGTCCTCTCTATCTCCCTGCATACACTCTGTCTTAGCCTCAAGTATTGGATGGGAGGATAAGGCCTATGAAATGTATTTGCGCACAGCGAGATTAGACCTGGACGATTACAATCAAGAGGTAGCTGAAGGCTGTCATATTACCAGCATGGCCGGCACCTGGTTATCTATTGTCGAAGGCTTTGCAGGGATGCGTGTACGGAGAGAGAAACTACATTTTCAGCCAAACCTCCCTAAAGCCTGGAAGGCTTACTCTTTCCGAATACTGTATCGAGGAGCTCTCATTCAGTTGGAGATAAATGAAAAAGCAATATGTTTTCGCCTGCTTGAAGGGGCAAGCATTTTAGTCTATCTTTTTGATAAACAAATACAGTTAACGGAGGGTAAAGCTCAAAACGTAAATTGGAAAGAGGTGAAAGTCAATAAGCTGGAAAAAGAAGTATGAGTGCTAAATGGAATGTTATTGCCTCTTTCGTATTCCTCCTCTGTCTTGGGGGCTGCGAGTCCATGGATTTGACTCATGAAAAGAAACCTCAGATTCATAATAAGCTGATTATGCCCAGGCACCTGGATACGGGGAGTACAACGATCGTATTGAGTGATCTGATGCTTTGGGATTCATCCATGCAAATCGACTTTTACAATAAAGACGATCTTAATTTCAGTCAGGAGAAAAATGGCAAAGTCAGTATTTCTACTCAAGCAACACCTCCTCCATTATCGTATTTTACCATCCAAAGCGGACAGAAGCATTTGGATATTCCCTTTTATCACTCTCGAAAAGTAGAGATAGAGTGGACCCTGGAAGATACCAACTCTAATTACGAGGCGGTCTATTTAATCGGAGACATGACCCAATGGCAAGAAAACCCTATCCCTCTGCAGTGGTCTAATGGTATATGGAAAACAAGCACTTCACTATTGAAAGGTCAATATGAATACAAATTTATGGTTGACGGTGAAGAGGTGCTGGACCCTAACGCTTATGAGCAAAAGCCTAATGGGATAGGAGGTTTCAATTCTATACGAAAGGTGGGGATAGGGAGACAAAACGACGGGCTTAGTCTTGGCTGGTTTATTGAGAACCGGAAATTAAGAATACAATGTTCAGACCCGGATGCCAGGGTGCTGGTATTTTGGGATAACCAGCGAATTCCTATAGCTCCCGAAGAACAAGGAGGAGGTTACTACCTTCAGCTACCTTTTACGGATGAGGTTGAGCGTTCTCATTTGCGAATTTTTGCCGCGAATGAGTTTGAAAGGGCAGCGGAAATCCTCATTCCTCTGGAGTCGGGACGGGTAATCACCCATCCCGGATTATTGAATAGAGATGATTTCCACACTCACCGCATGTATTTTTTAATGGTGGACCGGTTTTATAATGGAAACTCAACCAATGATGTCCCCACTCCGGATCAATCGATTCATCCCCGGGCACAGTTTCAGGGAGGTGATTTAGAAGGCGTGCTGGAGAAATTAGAGGAGGGGTACTGGAAAGAGCTCTCTCTCAACATGTTATGGCTGTCACCTATTGTAGAAAATCCGGAGGGATCTTTTGGTTTATGGGATGAGGGAGGGGTGTACTCCAAATTCTCAGCTTATCATGGCTACTGGCCAGTATCCTTTAATCGGATTGACTCGCGCTTCGGGTCGGCCGCCGATTTACACAAAATCTCGAAAAAGGCACGCGCTATGGACATGGGCCTTTTGTTAGACTTTGTAGCCAACCACGTCCACGAAGAGCACCCTGTATATCAACAAAATAAAGAAGATAATTGGGCTACTGATTTACATCTGCCGGATGGCAGGCTAAATACTGAATTATGGGATGAACACCGTCTCACCACCTGGTTTGATACTTTCTTGCCGACCTTGCGGTTAGATAAGCCAGAAATAGCCGAAATGCTAAGTGATTCTGCCCTATATTGGTTGGAAGAATTTAGCCTTATGGGATTTAGGCATGACGCAAGCAAACATATTCCTCTTAGCTTTTGGCGCCTACTTACCGAAAAGGTGCGAAAGTATGAGCGGGCCTCCGGTCAATCTGTCATTCAAATCGGAGAAACCTACGGCCCTCCTGACTTGATCAGTTCATACATAGATTACGGCTTATTGGATGCCCAATTTGACTTCAATCTTTACGATGCAGCTGTGATGGGATTTCTTATTAAGGAAGCAAATCTATGCGACCTGGCCCAAACGCTCGAGCAGAGCTTGCGATTCTATGGTCAACACCACTTAATGGGAAATATGTCGGGAAATCAGGATAAACCCAGAGCTATGTCTTTGGCTACAGCTGAGGTTGATCTTGAAGAGGACACTAAACTCGCAGGTTGGACTCGGAAAATTGAAAAGCAAACGCAGGAAGGATTTGAGCGTCTCGCTCTTATGCATGCCTTTAATTTTGCTATCCCGGGTATTCCCGTGGTCTATTATGGAGATGAAATAGGTATGCCCGGAGGTAATGACCCTGATAATCGAGCTATGATGCGATTTGAAAAGTTAACAGATCAGGAAATATCACTTCGAAATGAACTCAGGGAACTCAGTGAATACAGAGCTTCCCGTATGGCTTTGCAATACGGAACGACGGAAATTGTCTCTTGTGACACAGATATGCTCATTCTTTTTCGAGAGTATGGATCTGATAAAGAGCTCATTGCTTTTAATCGATCGGATACGATGCAGTCCCACGATTTTTCTTCAGATTTCAGAGATCTTGAATTTTCGAAACCGAAATTTTCCGGTGAAATCAAGGCAGAATCGTTAGTTAGATTGTCGGTACCTGCTCGCTCTTATTCCTTTATCCAGATAAAACAAAAACATGAATAGAATGCACTTGCCACGCTACATGATACTCTTCTTCATTGCTGTGTTTATGGGTTGCCAATTGGAGCAGGAACGTTTAAAAGAAGAACCTTCTTTTATGGAAAACCAAACTAAAAGTAGTTCGATTTATGAGCTCAATATTCGTCAACATACAGCAGAGGGAACTTTTGAAGCTGCTTTGGGAGAGTTGGAGGGTATACGCAAGTTGGGCTGTGATATTCTATGGATTATGCCGGTTCATCCGATTGGTGAAAAAAATAGGAAAGGAAAACTGGGATCGTATTATTCCATACGAGATTATAAAGCAATAAATCAGGAAATGGGTTCTAAGGAAGATTTTCAGATGTTTGTTGATAGTGCTCATCAATTAGGGTTTCTTGTTATTTTAGACTGGGTGGCAAATCATACCTCCTGGGATCACGCCTGGACAGAAAATCATTTAGATTTTTATACTGAAGATGAAAATGGAAATAGACCCATAGTGCCGAAAGATACCGACTGGACTGATGTTGCGGACCTGGATTATAGCAATGAAGAGTTGCGAGATTCTATGATGGAAGCAATGGCCTATTGGGTTAGAGAATTTGATATTGACGGGTATCGCTGTGATGTGGCAGGGCATGTACCCTTAGACTTTTGGGTCTCTTCAAGGAAGGTTCTCGATGAGATAAAGCCAGTTTTTATGTTGGCTGAGTGGGATCAACCTGAAATGCATAAGGCTTTTCACATGACGTATGCCTGGTCTACACATGGGATATTATCCAGTCTCAAGGATACCTCTGATCCAAGCTCGTTTTTTTTTGAACACCTTTCCAAAGAAAAAGAACGTTATGATGATTCTGCCTATCGCATGCAATTTATCACCAATCACGATGAAAACAGTTGGAAAAAAAGTGTGTTTGACCGCTATGAGAATGCCGTAGGACCTTTATTAGTTCTTACTTATACAATACCGGGAATGCCTTTAGTCTATTCGGGACAGGAAGTAGGCATGCGAAAAACGCTGCGTTTTTTTGATAAAGACACTGTTCAGTCAGGCCCTGATGAGGCTTACTGGCGAGAGCTCATCACAGATCTTTTACACTTAAAAAAGGATCAGGCTGCTCTTTGGAATGGCCGCTTTGGTGGAGGAATTGAACAACTTAGCAGCCCAGATAAAGTTATTGCCTTTCGCAGATTCCAAAATGATAATCACATCGATGTGGCTATTAATTTATCGGATAGCTTGCGTCGTTTCGAATGGCTGCCTGGCGATTCCTTCTTGACTTCTCGTGGTACCTATTTCTCTGACGGCCAATTAGTGCTACCCCCATTTGGGTTTTGGGTCGGAAGCCCATATAAATAAAGCGTATGCCTACGAAAAGTAAAAGAACCTATGACGTGCGACTAATGGATAAGAAACCCAGGCTCACCTTTTGGCAGATATGGAATATGTCTTTTGGGTTTTTGGGCATTCAATTCGGCTTTGCACTTCAGAATGCCAATGTCTCACGGATATTTGAAACGCTGGGGGCAGATGTAGAAAACCTGTCGCTGTATTGGTTAGCAGCTCCTGTCACCGGTTTGCTTGTGCAGCCTATTGTAGGGTATTTATCAGACCGAACCTGGCACCCTATTTTGGGTCGTAGAAGGCCTTTTTTTCTCGTTGGGGCTATTATGGCCAGTATTGCTTTGGTGGTTATGCCAAACAGCCCGCTCCTTTGGGTAGCTGTGGGTACACTTTGGATTTTAGATGCATCTATAAATATTTCTATGGAGCCCTTCAGGGCTTTTGTCGGTGATTTATTACCAAATAGTCAGCAGACGGCGGGGTTTGCCATGCAAACCTTCTTTATAGGTGTAGGCTCGGTGGTGGCTTCTGGCTTACCATATGCACTAACCAATTGGGTGGGCTTGTCAAACACTGCGCCTGAGGGTCTGATTCCCGACTCGGTAAAATGGGCTTTTTACATGGGGGCCTTCATTTTTATAGCTTCTGTTTTGTGGACTGTAATGCGATCCAGAGAGTATTCTGATGATGAGCTAAAGGAATTTGGAGCCATTGACGAGTTGGAATACAAAGTAGAGCGAACTGAGGAAGAACGTACGATGAAGGGAAAGGAGCAGATCCGCTGGAGCGCTTTGTGGCTTCTGCTTGGATTAGCGGGCACATTACTGATTTATTTTATGAACCTGGATTCCAAGCTATTTATTTTTTCTATTGGGATGGCTCTTTTTGGGGGTCTTATGGCGACATCCGGCATATTACAAATCTGGAGAAGGAAAAATATGCTGACAGTAATCATCAATGATTTTCAAGATATGCCATTGACGATGAAGCAACTGGCAGCAGTTCAGTTTTTCTCCTGGTTTGCTTTATTTGCAATGTGGATTTATACGACTTCGGGAGTTTCCCGACATTATTACGATATGTCGGTTGGTCAGGTAGACATAAAAGCGATGACTACGTCTCTAGGCGTTTCTCAGCTCTCGTCTGCTGATGGTGCGGCAGAAATAAATCGCCGCTTGAAAGCCTATTCAGATAGAGAAAGCGAAAAGGTTACCCTTGATATGAAAGTGGTAAAGTATTTTACGAATGAAGAACGAATGGCTTCAATGGCATTAGATGCAGAAGTAATTGATAATCTGGAACGCGTAAAGGAAAATTATAATGAAGGAGCTGATTGGGTTGGGATTTTATTCGCATTTTACAATGGAGTCGCTGCTATTTTTGCCTTTCTTCTTCCGCCAATTGCAATCCGCCTCGGTCGAAAGGGTACCCATATGGTGTGTTTGCTAATAGGTAGCTTTGGTTTTTTAAGTGTGTTATTTTTTAGTGATCCCAATATGTTGATAGTGAGCATGGTTGCTATCGGTATCGCCTGGGCATCCATTCTTTCCATGCCCTACGCCATTTTGGCGGGCGCAGTTCCTATGGATAAAATGGGCTACTACATGGGAATTTTTAACTTTTTCATCGTTATCCCACAGATTGTAGCCGCAAGTATTCTCGGATTTTTACTTCAGGCTTTTTTTTATACAGAACCGATTTACGCGTTTTTAGTCGGAGGAATTTCCCTCTTTCTGGCAGGCGTCTTAGCTCTCATAGTAAAAGATGAAAATGGATAAACAACTACTTGTATTTCTAATAAGTTCAGTATTCTTTTTTGTTGAACCCATATGTGCACAGCGGGCTGATTCTCTTCGCGTCTATAAAAAGCCGGTTGTTCAACCTTTAGATACCGTAAATCCGGGCGTTTACCCGCCTTCCTGGTGGACGGGCATGGAGTACGATACAGTCGAGCTCATGTTTCACGCGAAAAAAATAAAAACATCGAATCTTATCGTAGAACCGGAAGGACTGCAGATATTGAGTGATGATACCACTGAAAATGCAAACTATCGCTTTATTCGGTGTCATATTCCTGCAGATTTCTCTTCTCGGGTCTATCATTTTACCTTTGAAAATGGTAATGGAACTTCTGTAACATTGGATTTTGAGGTGCTGGGGCCTAAAAAGCACCGTCCACGATCTATAGATGGAGGCGATGTTATGTATTTAATTATGCCCGACCGCTTTGCTAATGGAAACCCGAAAAATGATATAGTAGCAGGCATGAAAGAGGTAACCATAGATCGATCGGATGTTTTTAAGCGGCATGGTGGGGACCTCAGTGGACTAATCTCCAGAATGGATTACCTCCAGGATTTAGGGGTTTCAGCTATTTGGTTAAATCCCGTTTTGGAAAACGATCAGTTTTTAACAAGCTATCATGGATATGCGATTACCGATCATTATAAAATTGATCCCAGATTTGGATCCAATAAAGATTATCTCAAGTGGACGAACGAATGCCGGTCTCGTGGCATCAAAGTCGTCAAGGATATGATTCTGAATCACTGTGGAAGTGAGCATTTTCTGATTCGAGATTTACCATCCAAAGAGTGGGTGCACGCTTTTGATGAATATACGAAGTGTAATTTCCGAACACCTGTTCTCATGGACCCCTATGCAGCTAAGACAGATATCGATCGCTTTCAGCGAGGCTGGTTCGATGTACATATGCCAGATTTAAATCAGCAACACCCCCGAGTTTCTACCTTTTTAATTCAGCATGCCCTTTGGTGGATTGAGCATGCCGGGATAGATGCTTATAGGGTGGATACTTACCCTTATCCTTACCTTGATTTTACGAATAGTTGGAATGAGGCCATATTGCGCGATTATCCCTCCTTTTCTATTTTCGGTGAGACCTGGGTGAATGCCCCGGCAATCCAGGCCTATTTCTCTGAAAAAAATCATTCTTTTCCAGCGGGATCAAATGCACCCGCACTCACGGATTTCCAAACCCATTTTGCACTGCTTTCAGCCCTTACAGAGCCTCCAACCTGGACCTCAGGAGTAAGTCAGCTCTATCTGACTTTGGCTCAGGACTTCATCTATAACGCTCCTGAGAAGCACGTCGTTTTTCTGGATAATCACGACAAGAATCGGATATGGAGCACCTTGGAGCAAGATATGGATCGATGGAAAATGGGGATGACTCTACTCATGACCATCCGAGGCATTCCTTGTATTTATTACGGCAGTGAAATTTTATTGGAAGGAGTGGGGGGGATGTACGGTGAGCAAGGTCGCGTATCCTTTCCTGGTGGGTGGCCCTCAGATTCCCGTTCTGCTTTTCAACCCGATGAACGAACCCATCTCGAGCAAGAGGCATTCACTTTTCTTCAGTATTTGATAAACCTTCGTCGAAACTACCCTGCGCTAAGCCACGGGAAGTTGACTCAATTTATACCTCAGGAGGGCCTCTATGTCTATGGCCGAACAGGTGAAAACCAACAATTCATTATTCTAGTAAATACCAGTGACCGTCCAAAACGCATAGATCCTGATCAATACCAAGAAGTTTGGGATACACCATCGCCGGCTTTTGATCATATTTCTAAATCCAGGGTAGACCGGGGCGTATATTTTCTCGATCCCGGATCAACTCAACTTCTGCAAATAGAAAAGGCTTCTTCTGCCGGGTAGCTAAAAAAATTTTATCCGGAAAAACTGTCACTGTTTATTCGAATATTGTACTTTTGCAGTCCGTTGCCCTGGTGGCGGAATTGGTAGACGCGCAAGGTTGAGGGCCTTGTGCCCTTCATTGGGCGTGCTGGTTCGACTCCAGTTCAGGGCACCAAACGAAAAG
>JAWLFI010000090.1:0-9518 GCA_041685645.1 Saprospiraceae bacterium
AAAATTTGAGAGATTTTAACCAGATTGTCATCAATTTCCCGTTCTTGACTGACGGCATCCATAATCGGAGTATAAACTACCGAACCGTTGATTAGTCCGACCATACAATCCGATTTTTCACTCAGCAGACCTTCGACAGCAGCAACGCCCAACTGCGAAGCCAAAACGCGATCGTAACAGGTCGGATCTCCCCCGCGCTGCAAATGGCCCAGTACCGTTACTTTGGTCTCGTAGTCTTTGTAATTATCGTTCACTTTTTTCGCTAACTCAAAAGCGCCTCCATTCGGGTTGCCCTCTGCTACAATGACTATGCTCGAGGTTTTATGACTGCGGTACCCTTTGCGAAGAATAGCGATCAACTCATCTACTGAAGTACTACGCTCGGGAAGCATCACACAAATCGCTCCTGTAGCAATGGCTGAGCGCAGCGCTATAAAGCCCGTATCCCGGCCCATAACCTCAACAAAAAAGAGTCGATTATGCGAGCTGGCGGTATCCCGTATTTTGTCCACACACTGCGTAACCACATTCGTTGCCGAGTCGAAGCCAATCGTATTCTCCGTTCCCGACAGATCGTTGTCGATCGTCCCGGGCAATCCAATCACTTGAATCCCGGTTTCCTCCTGCAAAACGTGAGCGCCGGTTAGACTACCATCACCTCCAATCACAACGAGACCGTCAATTTCCTTCGCCTTTAAATATCCAGCTGCCTTTTTTCGCCCCTCTACGGTTCTAAACTCCGGACTTCGTGAAGATTTAAGCATCGTCCCCCCTGAACCTAAAATCCGGCTCACCGATCGGACATGCAGCTTTCGTATTTTATTCTCGATCAAACCCTGATATCCTCCTTCGACACCATATATTCCAAGATTGAAATAGACGGAAGCCCGAACTACGGCCCGAATGGCTGCATTCATGCCGGGCGCATCTCCTCCTGAAGTTAAAACAGCGATGTTTTTCATCCTTTTGGTTTTTACAAGTAAATACAATCACACTTCATTCTTGGAAAATCAGGCTTTGTTGAAAATGGTATGCACAAAAACATACTAAGTGTAAAAGTAACACTAATATTTTAGATTGAATAAGTGAGAAATGCTATTTTTGTCAAAATTGATAACATGACCAATGTAAATTCGAATGAGAACATCAATACTAAGATTGCAAACCTGGACTCATTTTTCAAATTAGCCATTTCTGTGGATTGTGTAATCTTTTGTTATCGCAAAGATAAGAAAGCACTTGAGATTCTTTCGCTCGAATGCGATATGGAGCCATTTAAGGGTCTACCTTCACTTGTTGGAGATTTAGTTTTAGAAAACGAAGACCTGGATGCAGCAGCACAAAGGATCGTACGTGAAAGAGCAAGTATTTCGAATGTATTTCTGCAGCAAGTACACACATTTGGTTCTATAGATCGCCACCCTGTTGGTCGAGTTATCTCGGTAGCCTACTACGCATTCATTCGTTGCGAAGACATGAAGGCCAAGGAAAATAACCCGCACAACCCAAGCTGGGTGTCACTTAATGACCTTTTAAACCAGCCTATGGCTTTCGATCATTCTGAAATCCTAAAGTATAGTTTAAGTCATATAAGAAAGAACATTCTAAATGTCCCTGTAGAAAATATGTTGGCTCCCTATTTTACGCTTTCTGAATTACAGTCTCTGTATGAGTCTATACTTCAAAAGACCCTGGACAAAAGGAACTTCAGAAAGAAAGTTTTCAAATTAGAGATAATCAAGAAAACAGCAAGAACGCAAAAAAACGTGGCACACCGCCCAGCGCAACTTTATTGTCTTAACAAGGGCAGAAAAGTAGATATTCTTTAACCCTCATACACTTTGTTCCGTCTATTGAATCAGCATGTCAGTATGGAAGAGCATAAAAATGTAAACCATAATACTTATATAAATTTAATCAAGTAACAAAGATATAAACCATAGTTGCCTGCAAATCAACCAATTTATTAATCGGTTAACTCTCGAATTTGAGATATTTTTGTAAGTAACTGACTCAAAGTTTAAATCAGGTATATACTACCTCGTTCGGTTAGAAAACAGCCAGCTAAAAGCTTCGGACCGCGGGGCTGAATATGCTTGCATTTCCCGGGTCAGGCTTATCGCTACTTTCATGATCTGAACAAAAATCTACTTCGACTTTTCTATAGTTATTTAGTGGTTACTGCAGTAGCAGTAGTACTTCATTGTCTCTAATCAAGTTAATGAAAAGTGACCATTTTCGATTTTCAAAAAAAAAGAGCGTCTGCCAAAGCAAACGCTCCTCCTATCGATAAAAACAACACCTAACAAGCTAATTTATCTCCTGTAGAGTCGATTTCAAACGTTCAACTGTCATTCTTACCTTGTGCCATTACCACTCATCGTTTTAGTCTGAGTCTTAGGTAAATTCATTCCATTACCGGATTACTACAACCTTTTTTGTAGCCAATAAGCCTTTCTGGCTAGCCTGTAAAAAATAATTTCCCGGAGCTAATCTCGATATGTTGACTTGAACTTTTGGAGAAGGATCAAGCTCTCTGTGCAAGACCAACTCACCAGAGGTATTATAGATCGTTAGGGCTACTTTATCATTTCCAAGTACATGGTGGTCAAATTTCACATAAAGGATATCAGACGTAGGATTGGGGAGAACCTGGACACTGTGCTTATCTAATACAGCTTCATTTAAGGAAGTGGAAGTACTAAATATATACTCTCCGGTAGACGCATCAAAAACCACATCATAAATTCCCGCTGTAGGTTCGATATTGGGCCCATTATTCACACCCAAACCTTCGGGAAAGTCTTCTGAGCCCCAGTTCACAGTCCAGGCTGTATCGGCTCTAAACTTGATTCCTCCATCAGCATCGGGATCAAAATCAATGAGATCAACCCCTGAGGCAGTCCAAACATTTCCATCAGATGGGTCTTTATCCATAAAGAAATCCCTCTCGCCCGGCTCGTGTTCATCAGGGTTTGGCCAAGCTCTGAACGGCCCCGATTGACCAACAATGCCGACCGCATTGTATTCTATAATTTCTTCCAACTCGTAAACTCCTGTTGCAGAATTGAAATTGACAAAGTATTCGCCTGCCTCCGGCACAGGTATGTTGGGGCCATTGATAGTGGCAACACCTGAAGGGAAATCACCTGCGCCCCAATTTACTGTCCAATCATTATTCGCTCTAAATTTAAACTCACCTTGATTGAGTTCCACGCGAATATTCCATTGAAATGGATCTTCGGGATCACCTTGCATATCGACATCGGTATCCCATCCCTGGGCAGCATCGCCGATGATACTTACCACATCGTATTCTTGCGCCAATAAAAATTCGAATTCCAGAGTGGATGTGTTAAAGTTGATGATATACGTTCCGGCAGAGTCTACCTCTATGTTATCGCCATCAAGAACAGCAACTCCAGCGGGAAAAGTGTCAGCCCCCCAATTCACAGCCCAATCATTTTCTGCTCTAAATTTCAGCTCGCCTTCTGTGAGCTCTACAGTGGCAGACCATAGGTCGGGATCGTTAGAATCGCGATCTAAATGCGTATCCTCATCCCACCCACCGGGCGTTGCACTTCCGATTATGCTAATGGAGTCATAGCCAACAATCGCTTCAAAGTTATATATGCCGGATATGGTGTCGAAAGTGATTTCGTAAGTACCTGCCGCGTCGACAGGAATATTTTCACCATCCAATTCGGCCGTGTCAGTAGGGAAGCCTGTTCCACCCCAATTGCGGTCCCAACCGCCGTCAGCCCGAAATTTAGCTTCTCCCATAACGAGATCCAGGGTAACGAAAAAGGTACCTGCATTTTCGCTATCGGGAAACATAAAAACCTCTCGATCCCATTCAAAGGGTGTTGCACTTCCTATAATTCCGATGGTGCCATTGTAGTCAAAAAAGTACTCCGCTGTCTCAGAGTTAAATGTAATTGTGTACAAGCCCGCGGTAATCGGAATATTGGGTCCGTCTTGCTCTCCCACTCCGAGGGGAAAGTTCGAGTTACCCCAGTTTATATCCCAACTATCATTTGCTCGAAATTTCGCTTCGCCATCAAACAATTCGACCTCTAGAGTCCAGAGGTTGGTGTCTACCGGGTCCTGATCCATTGGTGTGCTTGCGTCCCATCCATTAGGAGTAGCATCGCCTATTATTCCAATCGTTTCAAATTGGCCAAATGCGCTTAAGCTAATGAAGCTGCTAATCAAAAGAAATAGTATTTGTTTCATCATATCTACTTTTTGGTGAAAAATTTTTATTTAGTGTACAATTTACACAAACTTAATAAAAATTTATACATTTGTTTAAACAATCGGTAAATTCCTTTAAAAACTGTCGGTATGATGCTAAATTCCAGTTCTTATAAATACGCGAGATACATCTTAGCCATATTTATCTTTATAGGCTATAGCCACTCAGTTTATAGCCAAACCATTACAGGTTCAGTTTCAGATCTTCAAACAGGCGAGCCTTTAATTGGCGCCAATGTTTCTGTTTTGGGCAACCCAAGTCGCGGGACAGTAACTGATATAAATGGCAGCTTTGAGCTTGAAACCAATGAAGAGGATAAGGCGCTTGTTTTTAGCTATGTCGGCTATAAAGCAATGGAGGTTAAAATTGAGGGCCGGGAGCGCATCGATGTTAGTCTGTCCTCGGGAACAACTTTGGATGAGGCTGTTGTCATTGGTTACGGTTCAGTTGAGCGAGAAGATGTAACCGGTTCAGTTCAGTCAGTAGACAGCCGGGACTTCAATAAGGGGGCTATCACCAGCTCTCAAGACCTTATTGCGGGGAAGGTGGCCGGCGTTTCTGTAATAAATGGTGGCGGTGGGCCCGACGAAGGGGCTGAGGTTAGAATTCGGGGGCTTTCCTCTTTGGATGCCAACAATGAGCCGCTATATGTTGTAGATGGCGTCCCCTTAGCCTCCGGGGGGATTGCCGGGAATAGAAACCCTCTCAACATAATTAATCCACAGGATATTGAAAGCATTACCATTTTGAAAGATGCTTCAGCTACAGCTATTTATGGTAGTCGAGCCTCTGCAGGTGTCGTTTTAATCACGACGAAAAAAGGCTCATTCCAGGATGATATGCGCATTACCTACAATGGGAATGTTTCATTTGGCACCCCAATGAATACCGTGGATGTTTTAAGTGCTGATGAGTTTAGAAATACGATGGCAGAACAAGAACCTGACCCCGATCGCCTTGCCTTAATGGGAGATGCAAAGACAAATTGGCAGGATGAAATTTATCAAACAGCTATTGGTACCGACCATAACTTAAGCCTGAGTGATGCCATAGGTGATTTTTTGCCATACAGAATATCGGTCGGATATACGGATAAAGACGGTATCCTTCTCACTGACAACTTCAAAAGATACACTGCCGGAGTCAACCTCAACCCCCGCTTTTTCAATAATGCCCTTCAGGTGAATATCAACTTCAGGGGAATGCGGACCGAAAACACCTTTGCAGATAGAGGGGCTATTGGTGCTGCATTAAGTTATGATCCCACGCGCCCGATTTTTGACCAGGAGAGCCAATTCAGCGGTTATAGTGCCTGGATATTAGGCAATGGTAATCCCAACAATCTGGCCCCTGTAAATCCACTATCCTTGCTTGACAGAAATCTTCGACAGGACGAGTCGGTGGTTTCTCGTTATATAGTCAATGGAACCCTCGATTATCGATTTCCTTTTTTACCAAATTTGAGGGCAAACCTAAACCTGGGATACGACTATTCAAATGGCAATGGATTTACTCGAATTATTGGAGATAATAAAGTAGCTTACAGTTTCGATGAAATTAACGGTGGAGGAGTGGACAACACCTATGATGAGACTCGGACCAATCAGGTCCTTGAATTCTACTTGAATTATAAAGAGAGTATAGGCGAACATAATTTTGATGTCATGGCGGGTTACTCCTGGCAACGATTTTTTGATGAAACATCTTTTAGAAACAGCGATGCGGCAGGCACCCCTGAAATCACGATCGAGCAAAACAACATAGGCAGAGAGTTATTTCTTCTATCCTATTTTTCGCGTATCAATTACAATTACGATCGCTTATTGCTGACAGCCACTGTTCGAGCGGATGCCACTTCTCGCTTTGCTCCTGAAAATCGCTGGGGAGTTTTCCCAGCTGCAGCCGCAGCCTACCGATTGATAGACAATAAAAATAAGTTCTTTAGCACCTTGAAAATCAGGACGGGCTGGGGAGTAACCGGTCAACAAGAAATAGGAGGATATTACCTCTACCAACCTCTTTATGAAGCGAGTCTGGACAACGCCAGATACCCCTTTGGCAATTCTTTTTTTAATACGCTGAGACCAAATGGCTATGACAGGAATATCAAGTGGGAAGAAACAACCACCTGGAATGCCGGATTTGATATTGGCCTCATTGAGGATAGGCTATCCGGAACCGTGGATGTCTATCAACGAGATACAAGAGATTTATTGGGTTTTGTGGATGTACCTGCCGGATCGAATCTGACGAATCGAATAATTACCAATGTGGGAAACATGGTTTCCAGAGGGTTGGAGGTAGCGATACAAACTGCACCTATTTACACTGAAAATATGCGCTGGGACCTGGGCCTTAATTACACCTATAATATTAACGAGATCACCAGATTGACGTCTACAAACGACCCTGACTTTCAAGGTGTTGAGCGGGGTGGCATCGCAGGAGGTGTCGGAGCAAATATCCAGATTCACACCGTTGGGTTTGAACCTTTCTCCTTTTTTGTTTTCGAGCAAAAATATGACGATGATGGCCAGATTCAGGAAGGCGAATTTGTTGACCGGAATGGAGATGGGGTTGTAAATGCAGAAGATAGGTACAGACTCGAAAGTCCATTACCTCGACACATTATTGGGCTTACAAGTAACTACAATTACAAAAACTTTGATTTCTCTTTTGCTGGCAGAGCGCATTTTGGCAATTACGTTTATAATAATGTGGCTACTAATTTAGGCAACTACGATCTTTTATACCATCCGACCAACTACTTATCCAACATTCATCAATCAGGTGTGGAAAATAACATTCAAAATCAGGCAAACGTTACCTTTAGTGATGCTTATGTTTCGCATGCTGCCTTTTTCAGAATGGATCACATAACAATAGGCTATACCTTTCCAGAGGTAATTGGAGAGTCTTTGCGCGTTTTTACTACACTGCAAAATGCTTTTGTACTGACTCCGTATAATGGTCTGGACCCAGAAATTACTAATGGTATAGACAACAACTTTTACCCCAGACCCCGAACTATCGTATTTGGAGTCTCCGCTAACTTTTAAAACCCAAATAAGTCATGAAAAAAACACTTATACTAAGAATTCCCTTTGTCATCCTTTTGGGTATGCTTTCGTGCACTGGTGATTTAGACACCATACCGCTCGACCCCAATCAAACCACCTCAGCAACTGTATATGATTCACCGGAAGCGTACAAGCAAGTGCTGGCTAAAGTATATGCCGGATTTGCCGTTTCTGGACAGGAGGGACCTGCTGGACGGCCTGACATTTCCGGTATCGATGAGGGCTTTGGACAATATCTACGTGGATATTGGTACCATCAGGAATTAACGACAGATGAGGCTATTATTGGATGGAATGATCAGACCATTATGGACTTTAATGATCAGTCCTGGACTTCTGTTGATGGTTTCACCTTTGCCTTTTACAATCGTATTTTCTATCAAATCGCTTTATGCAATGAGTTTTTACGTGAAACAACACCGGAAAGATTGGATGAGCGAGGTGAGCCCGCAGATTTGCGCGACCAGATTAGGCAGTATAGGGCAGAAGTGCGCTTTTTGAGAGCTGTGAGCTTCTGGCACGCTTTAGACTTGTTTAGAAATGTACCTTTTGTTACAGAAAATGATGCTGTAGGAGCGTTTCAGCCAGATCAAATTTCCGGCCCTGATTTGTTTGAATACATCGAAAAGGAGTTGCTGGAAATTGAACCGGATTTAGCTGAACCGCGCACGAATGAATTTGCCCGTGTGGATCGAGCGGCTGCCTGGACCCTGTTGGCAAAACTTTACCTCAATGCCGAGGTATATGCGGGGTCTCCAAGATATAATGAAGCCTTCACGTATTGCGAAAAAGTAATTAATTCCGGCTACTCATTGGATGAAAACTACGAACACCTATTTCTTACTGATAATGATCTCTCAGATGAAATTATATTTCGAGTAGCTTTTGATGGCTTGAATACGCGAACCTGGGGCGGTATGACTTTCATTATAAGCGCGGCAATTGGTGGCAGTATGGACCCTGCGGATCTTGGCATGGGAGGAGGTTGGAGCGGAACCCGAGCGATTAAGGATTTCGTCGAAAAATTTCCGGAAGGCGATGGTGGAGTTTTGATTCCCCGGAATCCAGGAGCTACAGCTTCCTACAGAAAAGTGTATGTGCCCGGAACGCACCAAGGTAATGACCCTACAGATACTCGAAATTCGATCTCCGATGCAGAAGGTAATAATGTATTCGAGGGACATAAATTTTTTCCGGATGCCAATACAGAAATTCGTTTTACACAAATCCCTTCAAATTCAGCACCTTTTTATGGGGATAATGATGGGGATGGACAACTTGACTTTAACGGAGACCCCATTCTCGTGCCAGATCCGGGCTTGTATTATATTGAGGTTGACTGGGACAATCAAAGTTATACTATAGAAGCGCGGAATTATCAATTGGAAGGTTCCGCTCTGCCACAGGGACCAGCCCGCTCGCTCGAATATAATGATGAAAAGCGAGCACTGGTTGGAACCTTCGATATGGTTCCCGGCGGATTCCAACTGGTCGAGCAAAACGGGACAGCCGTTTTTGGAGATATGGATGGAGATGGCATTCTTGGCCTGGGGGAAGAAGAAGCTCAGGTCATAGATAGCGAAGGAGAATTTGAAATCGCCCTTTATCTGGAGCAGCCAGACTATGTCTATGAAATAACCACTGATGCTTTTGATCGAAGGGGACTGTTTTACACGGAGGGGCAGAGTATAGATATAGAAGATGTCACCCAATTTACGGATGGTATTGCGGTCACCAAATTCAAAAATATCAGTTCCACCGGGGCCAGAGGCTCTGATGCGACCTTTCCGGACACGGATTTCCCGATGTTGCGCTTAGCCGATGTGCTCTTAATGGCGGCTGAAGCCAGTTTGCGAGGGGGTGGAAGTACGGCCCAGGGACTTGCGTATTTTAATCAGGTGCGCTCCCGAGCTTACGGTGGAAGCTCAAGCGGAAATATTTCAGCAGATGAGTTTACCTTAGAGATGATTCTAGATGAGAGAGCTAGAGAGTTATACTGGGAATGTCATCGGCGAACTGACTTGATTCGATTTGGGGCATTTACAGATGGGGATTACCTATGGCAATGGAAAGGAGGAGTGAAAGAAGGAAGAGCTGTCGAACCTTTCCGAACCGTGTTTCCCATCCCTGCTTCCGACTTGAATTCCAATCCGAAACTCAATCAAAATGATGGATATTAA
>JAWLFI010000090.1:9618-10997 GCA_041685645.1 Saprospiraceae bacterium
CTTTGTGTAAGGGATGGTAAGGGCCTGAGCACCTCGAGTGCGAAGGGTCGCGAGGAAGCGAAGCGACGCAGGGACGGAACCCCTGCACAGCCCGACTCCGGCGCGTTACATGCGCCGGAGATACACCCAAATACATTAAATAAATTTACGGTGAAAAATAGAGATACGCCGACCATCAGTGGCTACAAGTGGGCGATCAAATCTCTGGCTCAGATAGGGCATAGTTTCGGTGTGATAAAAACTAACATGGGTAGGGTCATTTTGATAATACCAATCCGGAAATGCAGATCGATCATTCCAAAAATCGGTCATTATGATGAGGTAGCCGCCTGGTCGCATTAAATCCATAAGCTGACTCCACTCTCTGTGCGTTTGGTGAAAATGCTCCACGGTTTCGATGCAAAAAATAGTAGGATAACTGTTCGCTAATAACCCATCGGGAAAGAAAAGTGGATCATACCCATGACAGCGAAACTGGCGCCTGTGCATGAGTTCTACAAATATGGGTGCATAACCGCATCCATAATCCAAAATGGGCTCTTGAATAGGAATATGTTTACAGGCAAATTCGTAAGGGCGCAGGAGAAATTTTACATATCTTTTATCGTTAATGGAATTATTGTGGCTTAGATAACGCTCCTGTTCCACCTTGCGAGCGGGGAGGTCTTTTGAAGAGCGGGAGATGAGCTTGCATATAGAACAAAACCAAAACTTTGCTCCGGAATTCCCGTAAACCGCATATTTTGGTGAAATTTGACTGTAACACAGCGGGCAATTTGGCATCTTTGGAGACTATTGTTTAATGTAAATGTAATAAATAGGACAATACATCCGATTCAACACGGAGACTTCGAAACAATTACCTACCTTAGTGTAAATTATACACATATGAAATTCTACTTATGCTTTATCGGCCTGTTGTTTACGGTTTCCTCATCAGCTCAATTGGTTATTACTGAGCCGCCCTTTCCGCGAGAAAGTGGCGAGCTTCAAGTTGTATTTGACGCAACGCAAGGAAGTGGGGGACTGGAAGGGTATAGCGGCACGGTGTACGCGCATACCGGGGTCATAACTAATCAAAGTAATGGTTCTTCCGATTGGCGATATGTGAAGACGAGCTGGGGGCAAAACACCCCAGATACGCGTATGGCGCGGATTGGATCAGATAGGCATTCGCTTTCCATAGATCCGGACATAAGAGCATATTACGGTGTGCCCGCAGATGAAGAAATACTTCAACTTGCCTTTGTTTTTCGATCTTCGGCCACAGTAAATGGCCAGTGGTTAGAGGGCAAAACTGAATCAGGCGGCGATATATTTGTAGATGTGTTCTCAGATGCTGATGATTTTTTAGTGCAGGTACAGCAACCGACCCAAAC
>JAWLFI010000002.1:0-40372 GCA_041685645.1 Saprospiraceae bacterium
TAATGCGCGTTAGTTTTTTTTCGATAGTCTGGCTTGGTGTGAGCCCCTTTTCTTTCATAGCGGCCACTTCTTTTTGAATACTTTTTTCGGAAGCGTGCCCCCAAATAATGACGAGGGTGTGCTCGGGATGGGTCTGCAGATATTTTTCTGCTTCTTCTGCCATGTTTTCATCCCAGTAAATCCATCGATAATCACTGAAAGCTTGAAAGGTGGCCTTCTCATCGTAATATTTTGTATAAAAGGAGAGGGCGGGTTCTCCTAAGTGATTGACAAAAACCTCGTATGAAGCTGTGTCAGGCGGATGGAACTCCTCCAGAGCCTCACGGGTTTCCTCCATCAGACAATGGGTATCAGGAGCAAAGTACCGCCACCCACTCATTTGAAGGAGCACGAAAAGAGTAGAGATCAAGATCAGTGCCCTTGCCCAGTAGCGGCTTTGATTCCACAGCGCCTGAACTCCAATACCCAAGAGCAAAAATAACAAGGGGATAGTAAAAAGAAGAAGGCGCGGGATAAAGGAGTAATAATGCAAAAATGAAGCAATTGTCGCCCAAAGCACGGGAAAGAGTAAAAGAAAAAGGAGCTCCTTTTTCTTTTTTATCAGAGTAAATGTACCGGTTAACGCAAAGAGGAGCACCCAGGCAAATACGATAACTGTTTTGCCAACATAAGTTTGAATATTAGCAGCAATGATATTCCAGTTGTGGGCCCAGGATTCGAAAAGCCAAAGGCGGTGATCGTAAAAGAAAGAATCGTGATATTGCTGAAGGTATTGAGATTGAGCGTCACTTTTGAGGAGAAGGAAGAAATACAGCAGAAAATTGGCAATCCAAAAGACGACGGGAACAGTGAAGTGTTGAAGATACTCGATGCTGCGGCCTTCTCTGCGGGCTTGAGCGAGGTAATACAGTCCAATAGATGCGAAAACAAAGACGATCGGCATAGAGAGCCAGATAGAAATTGTGCCCAGGAGTATCCAAATGAGTTTGGCCCGAAGTGAGAAAATGAAAGAATAATGCCGTCTAAGAGTTATTGCGATCCAGAAGAGAGCGAGAAAGGCATCCGTAGAGTATTGTTTTACGGCATTACTCTGAAATAGCATGATGTGCGAGCAGCTGTAAAGTATTAGAACGGCGCAAAGTGTAGCTGGTGAGAGGCGAATTCGAGGGTGTTTACTTAGGTGGTAGAGGATGGGTAGACTGAGTAGAAAAGATAGGAGGGAGGGGAGTCGCAAGGCGTATTCATTCATCCCGAAAATAAGTGTAGACAATTTCACCCAGAAGAGAAAGAGAGGGGGCGCGTATTGCCCATAGTCGAGTCGCTGAAATAATTGGAGCCAGTCGCGCTCGGCAATATTGCGGGCGACATTGGCTTCGTCGATCATGAGAGAGGGAGCGTGGAAAAAAGTTTTCAGCCGCAGGAATACGATGGCAATGAGCAGGAGGAACAGGAGCCCTCTGATGAGGTATTTTCTATTTCTTTGAAGGATGGGGTGCCCCGGGATTTTCATGAATAATAACCCTTTTGAGATGGAATTTGGTTGGTCAACTTGAACCATCAATATAGAAATAATTTATGTTTTCCCAACTCAATGAGTCCTCGAATAGAGCGATTGCGCAAGGGATGGTAAGGGTCACGGCTCGCGTGCGAGCCGTGAGTGCAGCACCTTTTTTGTCGATTACTTTGCCCATGAGAATCAGAAGCGAGACGACAACTCTGAGGATGACCTTTTTGCTAAAAAAAAGTGCTGTACGGAACCCCTGAACAGCCCGACCCGGCAGCAGTTAACTGCTGCCGGGATGCGCCCAAAAAAAGAAAAATCGGCTAACTGACTACAATGCGCGGCGTGTTTTGAGGTAGTCGGGTAAGGAGCTCATAATTGAGTTGGCTACTGAGTTGTCCAAAGGAGTCGACGGTAATCGTAAGGTCGCCCTGACCCCCAATGAGTACAACTTCATCTCCTTTTTTCACCCCATCAATATTCGTCACATCTACGAGAATCATATTCATATTCACGATGCTGATCACGCTCATGCGTTTGCCGTGAATGAGCACCCGGCCCTGATTGCTGAGAGATCGGGTGTATCCGTAGCCATAGCCCACGGGCACGGCGGCGATGGTCATATCTTGCTCGGCCAGGTAAGAGGTGCCATAGCCGATAAAATCGCCCGAGGGGACTTCTTTGAGGGACATGATTTTGCTGCGCCATTTGATGGCGCGTCTCAAGGGGTCGTGAGTTTCATCCAGTTCATTGAGACAGCGGATAAGGGTTTCTTTGCTCGGCCAGTAACCGTATTGGAGGATGCCGACCCGTACGAGGTCCATTTTTGTTTCCGGAAAGCCCAGCAGGGCCGCTGAGCAAGCGGTGTGGTACAATTTTGGGGTGATTTTCCGATCTTTTCCCTGTTTTACTACCTGTTGAAAGGTTTTGATCTGGTTTTGAATCCGATAGTAATTGGCGTTACTTTCAGCTCCGGCATAGTGGGTGCACAAGCCGACGTATTCGATGAGATTTTTGTGTTTTTTTATGTATTGAAAGACCTGGGGGAGTAGCCCTAAGCTCATGCCGGTGCGGTTCATTCCCGTTTCTATTTCCAGATGGATGCGCGCTTTTTTACCAACTTTTTCTGCAGCGGCTTTTGCTTTTTCCAGGCGATCGGTTTCAAAGACGTAGAATTCAATTTCTTCTTCGATGACCCATTCGAGGGCCTCGTTGTCCACCATGCCCATGATCATGATGGTGGTATTGGGTCGCGCCACTTTTTTGACTCGGTAGGCTTCGTTGGTGCTAAATACGGAGAAATGATTGACGCCGCAGCGCTGGGCGAGGGGAACAAAGACTTCTATTCCGTGACCGTAGGCATTGCCTTTTACCACGGAAGAGAAAATAGTGTTCTTTCCTGCGGTACTGCGAATAAATTCGATATTGTTGGCGACGTTCGATTCGCTAATTAGGATTTCGGAAGTATGCCACATATTAAGAGTTGAGGAGTTCGTCAATAAGTGTACTAAAAACCATAATACCGTCGGGTATTATTTCATCGGGGAAGTCATAGGACGGATGGTGGAGTACGGGTTGGTCCTCACCGGCGCCCAGTCCAAACATCAGACAAGGGAAATCAATGCTAAAAGCGCCGAAATCCTCTCCCCATCGAAATGGGCGATTCTGATGAATAGCTTTGAAGTCGAGCTGGTCAATAGCATTTTCCAAAGTATCGACGAGCGAATCATTTTGTCGAACAGCGGGAAAGATTTCTAAATATTCTATTTCGGATTCCAGTTTGTATTTTTTAGCGAGAGTAGCAAGTTCAGCTTCGAGTAATTCGGTGAGCTGCTTCATTTGTTCGGGACTCCAGCAGCGACAGGTCAGATGGAGTTCGCCCTGTCCCGGCGAGGTGCCATAGGCTTTTTGGCCCATATTCAGGTAGATGGGAGTGAGTAATTGGAAATTTTCTTCATCGGGCTGGTTGTGGGTCTGATCTTTGGCATATTGCAACAGTTCGCAAAGCGCCAAGTCCGGGCTGCGACCTTGCTCAGGCTCTGCGGCATGGGCGACGCATCCTTTGAGTCGGATGATTACGCTGCGGACTGAGGCACTGAAGTGGTTGCGTATGACCACAATGGACTTTTTCGGAAATTGTGGCACATTGTGCAGAGCCAAAATGAAATCGGGCGTCAGCTTAAAATTTTTGTCCTCCAATACCGCCTTAGCGCCCTGTGCGGTCTCTTCTGCCGGTTGAAAGAGGATGGCAACTTTGCCTTTTTTGGGGCGATGTTGAGAGATGTAATGCGCCAGCCCGAGCCCAATGGTAGAGTGTCCATCATGTCCACATTTGTGAGACACTCCATCCTTGTGACTGGCATAGGAGAGATCCAGACCTTTTTCGGAAATTGGCAGGGCATCGATATCTACACGAACCATTACACAAGGGCCTTCTTCCTGCCCGTGATACTCTGCCACGAGCCCCGTATCGGCCACTTCCCACAATTTGTCGGGCCAACTGGTTTTGAGCCGGTACTTTAAAAAAGCCTGAGTCGTTGTTTCTTCTCCGGATAATTCGGGGTTTTGGTGCAGGTGCCGTCGAACTTCAACCATGTCTTTTTGCCGGGACCTCAACCATTCTCGTATTGCTGCCATTTTTTTCATTTTCAAGAACAAGCTAAGAAATTATGTAGTGAAATGAAAATGAAACACAAAGATTAAGAGCCTGAATACAATGACAACTGATGCGAGCACGACATTACAGGCAATTGCTCTCTAAAAAAGAAACTTTTTTTTCGCTATTGACATTAATAGTTGATATGAGGAAGTACTTTATAATGGCATTGGTTTTTTCTTCTGTCTTGCTATGGGGACAGAATGCCGAGAATATCGAAGAGGTATATCACTACGATGATCCCGATTTGCCGGCGAAACCCGGAGGTCAAAAGTACAATGACTGTTGGGGATATATTGGGCCGGATGGAGAGGAAATTGCCATTATTGGCACCCTGGATTCTATCTTGTTTTTTGATATTACAGATGTCAACTCTGTGCAAAAGTTGGTGGGTGTAGGTTTGGGAGGCAACTCCACCTGGCGCGATTTTAAAACGTACGATAATTATTGCTATGGAGTAGCAGATCAGCCAAATACAACGCAAGGTTTGACCATTATAAACATGGACTCTATCATGGCCGGGACAGCGACTTTTCGTCAGGAAACATCTGACTTTGGTCGCTGTCACAATATTTGGATAGATACAGCCACAGCGAAACTCTACACCGCTGCAGCAGATAATGAAAATCAGGGCTTTATTATCTATGACTTATCAACGGATCCCTACCATCCGACCGTCTGGAGCAGGTATGATTTGAAAAATTATGGCGTGTCCTGTCCGAGCAGTTATGTTCACGATCTGCATGTCCGAAATGATACGGCCTATTGCAATATTAACAGCTGCGGATACTATGTCTTTGACGTATCAGATTCTTTGCCATCATTGATTGGTTCATTACCCGGTTCCGCTTTCGCCAACGGGTACAATCACAGCGGATGGGTAGCAGACGATGGCAGTTTTGCAGCCGTTGCTGAGGAAACTCATGGAAATCCCCTACATTTTGTCGATTTAGCGGACATATCTGATATGGGAATTTTGAGCACCTATAAGGATCCCGTTTTGCATCCGAGTGAAACAGACAATATCGTTCACAATCCGTTCATTCGTGGGAACTTGTGTTTTGTCGCCTACTATCACGATGGACTTCAGGTATTGGATGTTTCCGATCCTGCAGATCCTGTGCGGGTGGGGTATTTTCTTACGAATACCAGCTTGCCCAATTATGATGGAAATAAAGGAGCCTGGGGAACCTACCCGTATTTTCCCAGTGGGCACGTGATCGTCTCCGATGTGAGTGAAGGTCTTTACGTTCTGGAATTAGATCAGAGCATACTGGCCGCTGACTGGTTGGCGTTCGAGACGGAATACTGGGATGAGCGCAATTTCTATTTGAATGTGGAGTTTCAAACCACTTATGCTCTGGATCAGGCTGTGCTACAGTGGTCAACGGATGGGTTAGAGTTTGAAGACTGGACTACTTTGGACGTGAATCCCTGGTTACATTTGAATTATTCCTGGTCGGGAGAGCTCACGCGTCCGACGGATAACGGCTTTTTCGTTCGCTTGCGCACCGAAGAGAAAGATGGGGATATTTCGTATTCCCCAATCCGACGCCTTCGGGCAGTTCCCAACCGAAGCGCTCAATTATTTCCCAACCCCGCACATTCACAACTGACCGTTGAGTCCGGGGTTTCGGGTACCTTTGAGTTGGTCGGGGGCTCCGGACGGCTCGTTTTGAGCACGCCCATTGGAGTCGGTCAGCAAACCCTTCAGCTGCCCGCTCAGTTATCCGGAGGCACCTACTGGGCGATCTGGCGGACTAAAGATGGAGAGGTCCTTCATAGAAACGCTGTTGTTGTAGAATGAAGCCGTTCAAATTCATTGTGATTTGGGAAGAAAGAGTAGTTTTCAATGAGCCGGTGAAAGTGAACATTGCCCGCTAGCAGTTCCCGCTCATTTTAGCGCGGTAAAATTTCCAAAGCCCCCTGAAATATACCTATCTTTGCGGCTGATGGAGTGAACAGCAAGCTTGAAACTTGCCGGAACAGAGTTCCACTTTCGTGAACAAAATCGAAGAAATATGAGACTGTATAACCGCATCAACGGCGAGGAATTAAAGCGCCGTATGATGGAAAGCGAAGAAGATCGCGTCACGCTTTCCTTTTATCAATATTACCAACTGGGGAACCCCCAGCTGTTTAGGGATCATTTATACCTTAAATTATATCCTATTGATGTGTTCGGGCGCATTTATGTGGCGAGTGAAGGGGTGAATGGACAAATTTCTGTTCCCAGAGAACATTGGAGCGAATTCGAAGACATTTTGGATGAGATCGATTTTTTGAGGGATACTCGTCTGAATATTGCCGTGGAAGATAATGGAAAGTCATTTTTCAAGCTGAAGGTGAAGGTGCGTCCAAAGATTGTCGCCGATGGACTCAATGATGATACTTTCGACGTCACCCAACGCGGCGAGCATTTGGACGCAGTGGCCTTTAATGAATTGACAGAGCGCGATGATACTTATGTAGTTGATATGCGCAATCACTACGAATGGGAAGTAGGGCATTTCAAAGATGCGGTGCTCCCGGATGCAGAAACCTTTAGAGAGTGTTTGCCTCAAGTGGAGGAAATGATGGCAGATAAAAAGGACAAGCCCATTATATTGTATTGTACCGGCGGGATTCGCTGTGAGAAGGCGAGCGCCTATTTGAAACATAAAGGGTTTTCTAGCGTTTATCAACTGGATGGTGGGATTATACAGTACGCCAAAAAAGTAGAGGAAAAGCAACTGCCGAATAAATTTATTGGTAAAAACTTTGTGTTTGACGAGCGGCTGGGGGAGCGCATCTCAGAAGATGTGATTGCTAAATGTCATCAGTGTGGAACTCCATGCGACACGCATGTGAATTGCGATAATGACGCCTGTCATATCTTGTTCATCCAATGCCCTTCATGCGCGGAAAAATACAATCAGTGTTGTTCCCAAAAATGTGCTGATTTTACAGCACTTCCGGAAGAACAGCGCCAGGAATTGCGCAAACACATGAGTTTTAATGGTACAAAAATGGGGAAAGGAAGATACAAAGCCTACCGCAAAGATGAACCCTTATCTCTTTCTTCTTTAGAGCCCTTGAAAAAACGGGTAGCTCAGCGTGAGAAAATCCGCGTCAATGAATCACAAGAGCAATAAATATTTATAGAATTACAAATCTCTTTTCGCTAAAAAGATTCGACGGAATGTCACTACACAGACGGGATTGGTAAGTTTTTAGAAAAATTGTTAAGAAAATAGTTTTTTGGTACGATATTTTCAGTTAACATATCCATAACCTCTTACTACAAATATATGCTGCAGAAAACTATAGTTCAGGGACGTTTAGATTTTGGTAAACAAAGAGCTTTTGACAAGGCCCTGAAGATGTATCGCCATAGGTTGGAAAATTACTATAAAACCGAAATTTTATTCAAAGAGGAAGAGGAGTTGTTTGACCCTGAGAACCTGAGTATAGTTGTTCCACGGCACGTAGCTCAGACGACGGATAAGTATTGGAAAAACACCATTGACATATTGAGCTATTTATCTCAATTCGCGGTTGCGGGCAAAATTTGTGCCTGGATGGTCGAGGAGGGGAATATTTTAGATTACCATTTGATTGAGCCCAGCAGCGACAAAATGGTCGTGCGCCATTTTCAAGAAGGCCGGAAATTGGTCGATGAAATGGGGCAGGAAAAAGATGCATTTGAAGCCCTCGATAAGGCGATCAAAAAATACAACCAACATTCTCAAGCGTACGAGCGCAGAGGACATTTGAACTATCACCTTAAAAATACCGAAGAAGCTCTACACGATTTTTCTAAATCTGTTCACCTGGACTATACGAATGCCGATGCTTATTATGGCCGCGCTCATGTGTATTTGCGACAAAAGGCATATGATAAGGCCATTGAAAATTTTGAAGCCACGGCAAAATACGCATTAGCGCTGCAACCCATTTATTGGAAAGCGCGCTTACATCTCGCCGAATGCTATATGAAAGTTGGGAAATACCAGAAAGCAGAATTTAATCTCAAGCTCTTTACTGAGCGAGGGTTTAGCAAGGATAATCCCAATTATGCCAAGCGAGCGCATGCGTACTCAAAGTATGGCGAAACCCTCATCCATTTAGAAAAATTTGACGAAGCCGCCAAGGCGTTTGACAAGGCCATCCATCTTGCTGCAGAAGAGGAACCGGAAGCGATGCTTGCCGAGCGGCTTCGGTTTAGAGGTTGGGCTAAATATCAGGCGGGCCGAAAGGGGTATTTGGCAGATTGGAAAAAAGCAGTGAAACTCGGTGATGATCAGGCGGAAGTTTGGCTGGAAGAACATGCCTCTTAAGAAACTTTTATTTTTCCGATTCCTTCTCTGCCTTAGTCGAAAGCACAGAATTCCACAATTTATTCGCCTGAAACGACCAGTGGGTCTCCTCGGGTAAGGCCCGACCACCCGGCCATCGCCCGCTATTAACTTCGGTGATAAAATCAGCTAATGCACGATGAATCATTTCCGGGCTTTGCTCTTCCGAAAAGAGACAGCGACCATTTCCCATCCGCTCAACCCAATGACTCAACTCGGAATCTGAGGGCCCGTCGATGATTGCAAATATCGGCCGTTGAGCCGCCAGATATTCAAATAACTTGGCACTGAGAATCCCTTTTTGCTGAGGCTGTGACCAACTGAGCAGTAAGTTCATATGGCTGCTCGCCTGCAGAGCTAAGCTGTCTTTCATGCCCACCATTGCATTCACCTCACAAAACTCAGTCGTTCCTTCCCTACGGATGAGCTCTCTACAGGCGCGGTGATCCGGGCCATAATAATAAAATCGAAGCGCCATCTTATTTTCGGCCTGCTCCATCACCTTTTTCAAGCCTTGCAGGAATAAAGTAATGGCCTTCCATCGACCGTAGAGCGTTCCGGTGTAATGAATCGTAAAATCTTCGGTCAAATGGACCTTTGGATGTTTGCTTAGCGGTCCCGTTCCATTGTATATTATCTCAATCCGTGAGTGATAGGGTCGCAAGGACTCAGCAACGCCCTCTGAAACGGCAGTAAGTAGATCTGCTCTTTGCAAAATCTTCCGGTTCACGCGCTCCTGCTTCCGTGGCCAATATGGGCTAAATGAAGCTTGATTGTGCAAGGGATCTCTAAAATCTGCCAGCCAATAGAGCTGGGGAAACTCCATTTTGAGTTGGGATCCGATCCAATGATCTGCATACGGTCCGTAAGAGGTGAAAAGGTGAGTAATTTTTTTGGTTCGGACGATCTCTTTTGCTCTTTTGAGCATATTTCGAATGTAGTGCCGGCCGCCATCATCGAAGAAATAAAAAAAAGGCCAGGTCTTGCGCAATTGCAATAGCCGCCGCCCTAAACCACTGTCTTTTGCCTTCGTATTTACCGTAGCTTGCCGATCGCTGGATATGACAATCCTCCGCATGGCTCTCAAGTCGAGATGCGGGACTACTTCCAGATGCCGCGGGGATATTTCTAAATGAGTGTCATGAGGCAATTCGTGATACTCTCGGCTCGTCAAGACAAAAATCTCCTCAAAATGCGGCTGAGCCGTCAGATATACATGCGCCAATCGTTTACTACTGACGGACTGTGTGGGGGGAAAGCGATAATGTAGCATCAGAAGCCGACTCATGAGGGTACTGCTTCTCTGTGAGCCTTGACGAAATCTAAATACATCTGATTCATATCGGCTTGCTTGAATTGGTGCTGCACTCGAATTCTGCCCGCTTCTCCCATGGCTTGCAATTCTTGCGGATGCATTTCATAGGCTGTTTTCATGGCTTGAGTCAGTGCTTCAGTATTCCTTATGGGCACAGTCCAACCACAATTTTCGTCAATGGTGTCTTTACATCCCGGCGCATCAGTTGTAATAATCGGTTTTTCCATCGCCATTGCTTCGAGAATTGCAGTGGACAATCCTTCCCGGTAGGAGGGCAACACAAAGACATCACATTGAGCTAAAAACGGTCGTACATCATCTGTTTTCCCATAGTATTCTACTACTCCCTCCGCCAGCCATTGAGCTAATTCCGTATGAGGAATGACGGTTGGATTTTTTGCATCCAATGGACCCAATAAAGCGCATCTCACTTTTAGTCCCCAACTCTTCAGGCTGCGGGCAGCTGAGACAAATTCCCGAACGCCTTTATCGGATAAGATCCTTCCAACAAATAAAAAGGTAAACTCCTGTGATGCTTTTTCTCTGGCTTGAAAGTGTTGCAAATCAATGCCCACGCCCTGGACTATTAGTTTTTGTGAGGCTTGGGTGATTCCCAGCTTATGAAAGAGTTTCAAATCTTCCCGATTCCGAAAAATAATACTTTCGGCGGAGCCAAGACTAAAGCGGTACATCTGGGTCGCGATCGATCTCAATAAGGATCCATGGCTAAAGGTATATCCCAGGCCCGTGATGCTGGGGACACAAGTCAGATTTAACTTTTTGGCTGCCCGTGTACTGTAAATATTTGGCTTGATGGTAAAGCTGAAAATCAGATCTGGCCGGAGTCGCTTGAAGTGCCCTTTTATCTCCCGATAGAGGAGGAAGTCACGGACTGGATTCTTGCCGGAAGCATCTACGTATTGAAGGTGTATAAGGTGAAGTCGGGGAACGCCGCTGAAATGGGAAACATAGCGATCCATGGGAGCAATCAGTATTACTTCCAACCCACTGGATAGAAGATCTCGTATCATGGAACGATACTTATACAAAAACCAGGTACTATTCGCAACCAGGCAAATTCGCTTCATGTTTTGTCTTATTCCCCCTAATAACAAAATCCCAATATATATCTTTTTAGATAAACGAATATACATCGAAAGTTAACATAGGGTTTTTTTATCAGAGATGGCATTTTGGCCTATTTTATTGACTTGAAAGTATTAATTTGTCCACCTGGCATATTGCAAACCCACAGCCTCGTGCAGCCATGTGCCCCACCACCTTAGCCGTTGGTTCCAATTGGAGACCCAAAACTCAAAAGGGGCGTCGGGATCCTCTTTGATGATAAAGTGAGCAGGCGCCATAAGGGGCTGCATACCGGCCGCCTCAAATAAATATTGCGCCCGGGGCAAATGGATGGCAGAACTCACTACAATCAACCGCTCCTCTGTCCGCAAGCGGGCCTTCACGGCCAGAGCTTCTGTGGCCGTATTCACTCCACTGCGGAGTTGCAGGGTATCTGAAGGACTCACTCCCCAGGCGACCGCCGCCCGGGCACTTACCTCAGCTTGCGAGACAGAACTGTTAAAATGCGCCCCGGATAAGGCCAGACGCGCCTGAGGTAAAGCGCGGTAAATCCGCCATCCTTCCATGATTCTGAGGCTTGTTTTTTCACTGACTTGATGTCTTGCCCCTAAATTAGGGTCAGAGACCTTCCCCGCACCCAAGACTACAATAAAATACTTCTGACTCGTATCTAAATCATTCGGTTCCAGAGAGACAAATTGGTTTTCTTTTTTGGAAATAAAATATTCCGGCATCGGCGTGCACAAAAACAGAAGAAACCCAACCACTATGACCCATAACAGCAGCCGAACGCCTCTTTTTCCCTTGCTTTCTCGCCACAGCAGCACCCAAAGAATAATTCCCGCCGCCAACAGATAATGATAGGGATCCAATAAGAAATATGCGATAGAGCGAATCATAATCCCAAGATACGCAAAACAATATCGCCCTCAGCGGTTTTGACCCCATGAAGTCCGGGCATTTATCGACGTTTCATTAGCTTTGCAGAAAATCAATCCACATGCTGCCCATACCCATTATAGCTTCCAATATCAGCCATCTGACCGATGCCCGTTACTTTGCCGCCTGGTTGGTCGAATGGATGTCCTTTCCCCTCGATGGACCCGATGCCATCCGCCCTCAAACGGCCATCCAATTGGCGGAATGGGTGGAGGGACCTGAATTGGCCGCTCGATACGAAATGACAGCACTCGACGAAATTCAGGAACAGTGGGATACACTGCCCATGCAAGGATTAATTTTATCCGGTCAACACTATTTGTCCCAATTGGCCCTGCATCCGGTAGAGCAACCTTACTTTTTGGAGCTTCCTCTGGATACACGCCCGGATGTCATCCGCCAAATTGATCACTTCTCACCACATGGCGTGATTTTGTTTGCCGGAGACCAAACATTAAGCCCAAAAACATTCATTCCCTGGAGTGCTTGCTCTTGCCCTCTTTATTTGCACGTCCAAAATCACGATATCGAAGAACTCTGGACCTTAGTAGATCGAGAAATCATCCTGGGTTGGGCCGTGTCCGGTGCAGGCGAAGAAAAAGTGGGCTTTAAGTCCTTTGATGCTCAGGACGAAATTTACGAATTCCTCCTGGATCGCGAGATGCCCTAGTGGCCCTAAGGCTTACTTCAATAAATCCTTGACAAATTTTGCCATCATGGAACTATCGGCCTTGCCCGCCAGTGTCTGATTGGCATTGCTCATGACAGCCCCCATATCCTTCATGCTGCTGGCACCTAGATTATCGATGATCTCTTTCAATTTCGCCCTGAGAGCCTCTTCAGAGAGGGGCTCCGGCATATAGTTTTTAATCGTCGCGATCTCTTCCCGTTCTTTCTTCGCCAGGTCCTCCCGCCCCTGCTCTTCGTAAATCGAAAGGGACTCCTTTCGCTGTTTAACTAATTTTTGAAGTATCTGAATCTCCTTTTCCTCAGTCATCTCTTCTCCACTCCCATCCGTTTTGGCCATCAACAATGCACTTTTCACTGCGCGCAGCCCCCTGAGAGCCGCCTTGTCCTTGGCTTTCATAGCCGTTTTCATGTCTTGATTAATTTGCTCTTCTAAACTCATGTTTTGTTTATTTATTTTTACAATTCTGGTCGTTCCCATTGGTTCTGAGCCTCCACTTCCTTCAAAATTTGAAGGTAATGCTGATATCTCATTTTCGAAACGCGCCCCTCTTTCAGAGCTTTTTTTACCTCACATCCCGGCTCATTTCTGTGCGTACAATCTCCAAAACGACATTTTGCACTTAAAATAAAGAACTCGCGGAAATTATGAGCCACATCCTGCGCTGTCAAATGATTAAAAGAGAGGTTTTTTATACCCGGGCTATCGATAATAGCTCCGTTTTCTCCCCAGGCAAACATCTCGGCATGGGTGGTCGTGTGTTGCCCCTTCCCCGAGGTTTCCGATACCTCAGCCGTTTTGATACCCAGTCCCGGTTGCAGTTGATTGAGTAACGTGGATTTTCCAACGCCCGACTGCCCGGCGACTAAACTCGTCTTTTCATCAAAATAGCTTCGCAATGCATCTAAACCCGTCTCATCCACCGCGGAGGTCAGCACCGTCGCATACCCGATAGCCTCGTAAATCGCCTGTAGACCGCGAACCTGTGCCCATTGATCTTCATCCAACAGATCTACCTTATTCATAACGATGACCACCGGAATATCGTGCCCCTCTGTCATGAGCAAAAAGCGATCGATAAACCCCGGCTTCAAGTCGGGCTCCACAAAAGTCGTCACCAATACCGTCTGATCCACATTAGCAGCCATCAGGTGCAAGCCGTGTTTTTGCCGGGGCGATTGCCGCACGACATAATTTTTTCGCCGCTCAATCTCCACAATTTGCCCCATCACCGGATCCTCCTCCTGTATGATATCCAGCAGGACGCGATCACCCACCGCCACAGGATTCGTCAACTTAAAACCCTTCATTCGAAATTTGCCGCGAATCCGACTTCGAATGCGCTCGCCACCCTCCGTCAGCACCTCGTAATGAGACCCCGTCGAGCGCACCACCGTCCCTTTTTCCCTTTGCGTCTCTTTCATGTCCTCAAAATACGAGAATTTTTTCCTTTTTACTATCGTCACCACCTTGATTTTGCTTTCCTTTTTTTTCTGGATTTGGGCGGCACCCCGCATCCTCGCCCAAAGGCGCTCGGCTGCGCGGTCGGGCTATGCAGGGCTGTCGGTCCTTCGCCCGGGGCTGATGCCCGGTCTCGGACGGGCCGCCAGCGGCGGCCCCCCTTACTATCCCTGCCGCGGGCTTCCCGGCTCATTTTTCCTTTGTGAGACGGGACAAAATATCCCGCGAATAGACTCCCTTCACGCACTTTTCACACGATCATTGCAGAGCGTCTTCCCAAAAGGCAGAGAATTTGTGATAAAACCCCAATTGAGGACTTCCATCCCTCTGTTTTCAGCATCTGGACATCCCGCCGAAGGTCCACTCACTGCATGGAGTGCCCCCTTAGGGACTGGCTTCTGAGAAGCTTTTCAATGGTTTACATTATAAATTCTACCTCATTCTATAATCAATTTCTGCCATTGCTTGTTCTTCCATCGATCTAGTGTCATTACCACTAAATTCGATACAGACCAGGTCTTGATCTTTTTGTCCAGATCTTCGTTGCTCTTCAGTCACAGAGGTACGGCTATTCTCTTTCATCTCGACTTGATCTGAACAAAAATCTGCTGCGACTTTTCTATGTTTATTTAGTGGTAATGACACTAGTGGAGTGACACTAGCTATTATTTAAGAAGTACCCTATGGACCCATCGAAATTCCCGTCTTGGTTTGAGCGCTATTGGAAGTGGAGAAAAGGCTGGATCGTTCTTTTTATCTCTCTTTTTTTATTTTCCCTGGCAGGCCTGCCTTCGCTCAAATTCAATTTTAGCTTTGAGCAGTTCTTTCCCACGGGTGACGAGGACTTAGAGTTTTTTATGGACTTTGTCGAAGACTTTGAAACGGACGACAATTTTTTGCTGCTTTCCTTTCAGCACGAGCCCCATGTCTTTGACTCTACCTTTCTCTCCCGCGTCGATAGCGTGGCCCGGGCAATACGCACCATGCCACATATCAGTCAAGTGCGATCCCTGACTCAATTGAGTTTCCCCAGAAAAACACCTTTTGGCCCCGTTCCCGTCAGATTGATCCAATGGGAAGACAGCACCCAACTCGCAGAAGCTCGTCAAACACTTCCCCGGGATCCGCGATTCTCCGGCCGACTCATCTCTCCGGCCGGCACAGATCTCATCGTTTTTGTGAAAACCACAGATAATCTCACCATAGAACAAGCCCGGGAACTGAGAGTGGAACTGGATCCCTTGTTGGAGGATTACGCCCCGCAGCCGGTGCGCACTTTGGGCAGGGCATATATCACCACCGAATTAGTAGATATGCAAATTTGGGAGGTTGGAAAGTCCTCCGTCATCGCCTCTGCATTGATTGCTATCGTTATGTTTTTCCTGTATCGCCGCCGTACGGGTATTTTGATTTCATTGAGCTCTATATTACTCACTCTCATCTTGTTTTTTGGCTATCTCGCCTGGAGTGGAAGTTCACTGTCCGTCATGTCGGCCCTATTTCCCATTATCATGATTATAGTTGGGACGTCTGACGTGATACACATCATGAGTAAGTACCTGGACGAGGGCGCCCGCGAGAAAAGCCGGAAACTCGCCTTGTACATAACGATGAAAGAAATTGGTCTAGCGACCCTTTTGACTTCAGTGACAACAGCCGTGGGCTTTGCTTCCCTGAGTTATAGCCGGATTGTCTCCATTCAGGAGTTTGGCTTTAGCGCAGCCATTGGCGTGCTGATCGCCTATGTTACTGTCATATTTTTTACTACTTCCTGGTTGAGTTATTACGACCACACTGATTTGAGAAAGCAGGGTCGGCTGGATCAGTGGTGGCCCAATCAACTGATGAAGGTGTATCATTTTACGCTCGACAAGTCTCGCTGGATTCTTTGGAGCCTTCCCGTGGGCATCATCGTATCTTTATGGGGCATTTCTATGATTAGTACGAATTACAATATCACTGACAATCTTCCCGAGGGCTATAAAGTCACCGAGGACTTCCTGTACTTCGAAGAAATTTTCGGTGGTTACAGGCCCTATGAATATGCGCTCACGGCTGAAGATGGCGGTCAAATTTTGGAATACGAAAAAATGAGCGCTATTGCCGATTTGGAAGAGTATTTGCGCGAATTGGATTACGTGCAACGGGTCAATGGCCCCGCCGAATTGTTTTCCTTCATTCACATGTTTGAAAACAGAAACAGGATCGATAGTTTTTCCTTCCCACCGGACAAAGCCACCTATGAACAATACCGAGAGCGCCTGCAGAGCCTGGGCTACCAAACTGCTGCACAAAAATTGTTGAGCCGGGATGGGAAAAAGGCCAGAGTGAGCTCTACCATCCAGGACATAGGCGCCGATAGCGTAAAATTCGCACAAGCGCACATTCGCGATTGGTTTGAGCCGAGGGCCAAGGCGGCCGGACTTTCTTTCAAAGCGACGGGAACGGGGGTCATTCTCGACAAGAACTCCGAATACGTTCGGACGAGTTTGCTCTACGGTCTCGGTCTGGCCGTGGGCGTGGTGAGTGTTTTGATGGCTCTCTTATTCCGCTCAATCCCCATGCTTTTTATCGCTCTGGTTCCCAATGTCGTTCCTCTGATTATGGCCGGAGCATTACTCGGGTTTACGGGCACAGATCTGGAGGCAGGCATCGCTATCATCTTTGCGGTTGTGTTTGGTATTGCCGTGGATGACACGATTCACTTTCTCAGTAAGTACAAATTGGCCCGAAATAAGGGACTAGATCAGGAAACCGCTCTAAAAATCACCTTTACGGAAACCGGGAAGGCGATTTTATTGACCTCCATCATATTATTTGCCGGCTTTATGATTCTCTTTTTTTCAGCTCACCCGCCCACGCGAACGGTGGGATGGTTGATTGCAGTGACATTATTGAGTGCACTCGTTGCCGATGTATTATTGATCCCCTTGCTCCTGCGCAAGTTTGGTAAAAAAATGTAATTGCTCTTTTGTTATTGAGTAACTTATTTTATCTTTGGGGCGCCGAATCACAGACCCGTGGTGTAATCGGTAACACAGCAGGTTTTGGTCCTGTCGTTCCAGGTTCGAGTCCTGGCGGGTCTACTATTTAATGTGAAGCATAACAATTTCTTCACAATCCTCTAAAGTAGGGGTTAAACTTCTGATTTTACTTTGTGGTGGGTACAGATCAATTAGTTTTGAGTTGTATGCACAGGATGAGGTTATGCTTTGCATAGCCTTTTTTTTTACCTCTTATCCTCTGTTTGTAGGACGGCATGATTGTAAAACAATATTATGGTTACCAGAGAAGAAATTGTTGAGAACTGGCTGCCCAGATACACGGGGATGGAGGTAGATGAGTTTGGTGATTATATTTTGCTCGTCAACTTTAGTAATTACGTCAGAAAATTTGCCGATTGGCATCAAGTTCCCATCAAGGGACGAAATATGCAATGCGCTACGGCTGAGGGTATTACGATTATCAATTTTGGAATGGGCAGCGCAAATGCCGCGACCATTCTGGATTTGCTGAGTTCTGTTGATCCCAAAGCCTGTCTCTTTCTCGGAAAATGCGGCGGCTTGAAAAAGAAAAATAGCGTGGGCGATTTTATTTTGCCCATTGCGGCGATTCGCGGCGAGGGAACTTCTGATGACTATTTTCCAAAGGAAGTACCGGCTCTGCCGGCCTTTGCCCTTCAAAAAGCGGTCTCCACCACGATTCGAGACAATGGTCGCGACTATTGGACGGGAACGGTGTACACCACCAACCGCCGCGTATGGGAGCACGATGCAAAATTTAAGGATTATCTGCGCGAAATCCGGGCGATGGCTATCGATATGGAAACAGCGACCATCTTTAGTGTGGCTTTTTCCAATTCCATCCCCGCGGGCGCCCTATTGCTAGTCTCTGATATTCCCATGATACCGGAAGGCGTGAAGACGGATGAGAGCGATGAAGATGTGACGCGCAATTTTGTAGATGACCATTTGCAGATCGGTATCGACTCATTGAAGCAATTGATCAACCAGTCGATGACTGTAAAACACTTGAAATTTTAAAACCGAACATATGATAAAGAAAAACATTACCGTAGCTTATGGAGATGGAATAGGACCTGAGATAATGAAAGCTACTCTAAAAATTCTTGAAGCCGCTGGTGCGGAGCTGGAAATTGATGAGATAAAAATTGGTGAAGATGTGTACAAGGACGGACACACTTCGGGCATCCCTCCGGAGGCCTGGGATCTGATTCACAAGAATAAGGTTCTTCTCAAAGCGCCGATCACCACGCCGCAAGGCGGAGGCTACAAGTCTCTCAATGTTACCCTGAGAAAGTCCCTCGGCCTTTTTGCCAGTGTGCGTCCGTGTATCTCTTTCTCTCCCTATGTTTCTTCTGTTCACGCCGATGTGGATATGGTCATCGTACGGGAAAATGAAGAAGACTTATACGCAGGAATAGAGCACCAGCAGACGCCGGACGTTCATCAATGTCTGAAATTAATGACAAAGTCCGGATCTGAGAAAATCATCCGTTATGCCTTTGAGTATGCCAAAAGTTGCGGCCGTCGGAAGGTGACCTGTATGACAAAGGACAATATCATGAAAATTACGGATGGAATGTTTCATCAGGTCTTCGATCGCGTAGCTAAGGACTACCCGGAGGTAGAGGCAGAGCATTACATCATTGACATCGGAGCTGCGCGAATCGCCTCGCGCCCCACGGACTTTGACGTGATTGTGGCACCAAATCTATACGGAGATATTATTTCAGATATTGCAGCGGAAATTACGGGTTCCGTGGGATTGGGCGGCTCGGAAAACATCGGGGACGAATATGCTATGTTTGAAGCTGTTCACGGATCAGCGCCGGATATTGCAGGAGAGGGAATTGCGAATCCCTCGGGCTTATTGCTCGGAGCTTGTAGAATGTTGTTGCATTTAGGGCAGACAGAAGTCGCCGAGAAAATAGAGAATGCCTGGAGATGTGCTTTGGAGGAAGGTGTTCATACCGGAGATATCTTTAACAAAGAAACGAGTAAGAGCCTCGTCAATACGGAAGGGTTTACCGAGGCGGTCATACTCCGCTTAGGTCAAAAGCCAAGTCACCTCAGACCCCTGAACTACGAAGGGTTTGATCCGCATATTAAAGTGGAAATCTCACCTCAATTCCCAACAGAAAAAGCATATGTTGGCGTGGATGTCTTTATTCAGGCTACCGCTGAAGAGTTCGATGATATGACTAAAAAGCTGGAGGTGGCAGGAGCGCCGGAATTTCGATTTAAGATGGTGACAAACCGCGGAGTAAAAGCTTACCCCGGGGAATTGCCGAAGACCTACATCACCGATCACCAACGATGTCGATTTGTCTCAAAAGATGATGGCGAAATCGAACCGAAAAGTATTGTGGCTCTGCAGTCCCGAATTCTGGAGGCGGGCTTAGATATTATCAAGACGGAAAACCTCTGTACTTTTGATGGAGTGCGAGCGTATTCCCTGGGGCAAGGTGAGTAACTTCCCGACTCAGCGATAAAAACATGAACGCCCTGATCGATGATTGTCGATGGGGCGTTTTTAATTTCTGTGGTGATTGCGCAAAGAGCACAATTCTATTGGCTGGTCCAGTTCAGTAAGGCAAGGACCAACCTGCACCAATTCTTCGCGTCAGCGCTGTGGAAGGCCACGGCCCGCGCACAGGCCATGCAGGGGCGAATCACCATTCGCCCGGGGGCCGTGGGTCCAAGCTCCAACTTATTGGAGCGCAGGACCGATAGCCTGGAACATAGCGCCACGACCCGCCGCAAAGGCGGGGCGGGGGACGCCCAAAACTGCTAAAAAAGTCTTTGAGAAATAGAAGTAGAATAGCGTGGACGAAAGAGCGGCTTATCGCTTATCGCTATAGTTACTGTTGGCAATGCGAAAACCGGACTCATCGATATCGACCACTTTCATGACCGTAGTTTTGGCCCCCTTTTTCTTTTCCTGGGTGCGCATTTCTAAGGCATATCCCTCCTCCTGAGAAAGTTTGCTGTATCCGGGGGTTTTCATGCGCGTGGACATGAGGGCAGAAAAGCGCTCGTAAGAGTAAGGGAAGTCTCGAGCCATCCAGGCTTCTCCGTAGTTTTTTTCGTCTTCTATGATGTATTTTTCGCATGAGTAGCCCAAAATCTCCCTGGTTTCACCGGTCTTGGTTATCGTCATATCCGCTTGATCGGCGATCTCTTCTTCCATTTCACTCTCAGCCATCTGAGCGAAATTGGGCAACTTCATGAGTGTTTTCCCATCTTTATTGTCCTGATACATCACAAATACATTGCGGTCCAGATCCCATACCATGTACTGAAAGTCTTGCTTGCTATCCGCACGGCCGGAGAATCCCATGTACTTTTCGTCCTGGGGGGCGATGAGAAAGGTCATTTCTACAGGGTCCTCATCTTCGGTTTGGATTTCGTAGCTTATGCTTAAGTCGAATGCGTAGTTGGCGGGCAATTCTACATCAGAGACGTCGTACTTATCCATCATGCGCCCGGTAATGGCTTCCGAAAGCGCCCCTTCTGTTCGGTCATAACCGCCAAACTCATCATTTTGTCTTTCTGTTGAGTCTTGATTGAGTTCTTCATCAACTTTTTTGCTCATGGCTTTGTCAAACTCCTCTTCAGCGGCCTTTTCAGCAGCTCGTTCCGCTTTTCGTTTGAGGCGATTTAATATTTGAGCCTCAGCACTGGGTAGAACCATGATAAAACAAATAAAAAATAATCCTAATTGAATCGCGCGTACCATACTTCTTATTTTAATTTTAGAAATTATTCCTCTTTAGCAGCTTCTAACTGCTCATGGATTTTCGCCCACAAAAGATCTTTCATCTCTACTAAATTAAACTGGGCGATAGAAGATATAAAGATCGAATCGACATTATCCGGCACTTCTTGCTCCATTTGTCGTTTCATAATATCATCTAATATATCACTTTTCGTAATGGCTAACAAGCGCGGCTTGTCTAAAAGTTCCCGATTAAAGGAGCTTAATTCGCTCAATAGCGTTTCGTACTCCGAGGCAATATCATCTGATTCACAGGAAATCAAAAACAGGAGTACGCTATTTCTCTCAATGTGCTTGAGAAAGCGGTGACCGAGTCCCTTGCCTTTGTGTGCTCCCTCGATTATACCGGGAATATCAGCCATGACAAAGGACTTGCCGTCTCTGTAGGATACAATGCCCAATTGGGGAACGAGGGTGGTGAAGGGATAATCAGCAATTTTAGGGTGAGCGGCACTCAGTGTAGATAATAGAGTGGATTTTCCGGCATTCGGTAAGCCCACCAGACCCACATCAGCCAGCACTTTCAACTCCATCAAAAACCATTGCTCCCCGCCTTCTTCTCCCGGCTGGGCAAAACGCGGGGTTTGTCTCGTAGCGCTCTTGAAATGAACATTACCCAAGCCGCCGCGTCCGCCCGGCAATAGGATTTTCTCCTCGCCCTGATCTGTAATTTCAAAGAGAACTTGCCCGGTCTCTGCATCTTTCACCACAGTGCCCAGAGGCACCTCGAGAATTTGATCCTCGCCGCTTTTTCCGGATTTTCTGGAGCTTCCGCCGGGGGCGCCATTTTCGGCAATGACGTGCTTTCTGTACTTGAGGTGCAAAAGGGTCCAAAGCTGTTGATTGCCCTTGACGACAATATGCCCTCCTCTTCCGCCATCGCCACCGTCGGGACCTCCCTTAGGCACGAATTTTTCCCTGCGTAAATGCGCAGAACCGGCACCACCGGCTCCGGAGCGACAATTGATCTTTACATAGTCAACGAAATTTTCTTCGGTCATTTAATTTTTGCTTTACAGCTCTTCGACGACGGCACAGAGTCGTCCAAAGACTTCCTCAATTCCTCCCATCCCATAGACATTATAAGCCATTCCTTTCTCATCATAATATTCAAATACGGGCTGCGTCTCTTCTGTATAAACGCGAATCCTGTCCAGAATAATGCTCTCGTCCTGATCGTCTTTTCGTCCGGAGGTTTTTCCCCTGTCCAACAGGCGCTTGACGATCTCCTCTTTTTCTACGCGCAGAGCGATGAGAGCATCTAATTCCATGTCAATTTCTTTTGATAATTCCTCAAGGGCTTCTGCCTGTGGCACTGTCCGTGGGAAACCATCTAATATAAAACCCTTGGCCTCCTGATGTTGGCGAAGCTTGTTTTTCAACATCGAAATCGTAATTTCATCGGGCACGAGAGCGCCCTTATTCATATATTCCTTTGCCTTTTTCCCCAGGGGCGTGTCGTTGCTGAGTTCATATCTGAACATATCACCTGTTGAAATATGAAGTAAGTCATATTTTTCAGCGAGCATTTTTGCCTGCGTCCCCTTTCCGGAGCCCGGAGGGCCAAAGAGAATAATATTTGCCATGATTGAATAATTTGTTCCCTATTTTTAAGGGTATATGAGTAAGTTGAATTGCCAGGTAGAACACTTTTTGGTAAAGTGCTAAAAATCGCCCCAAATATATAAATTTTTTAGGGGAGGACCCGCCTGGCAAATCGAATTCTGGATTTCCAGTAGGGTGACGATAAGACATTTTCGGTAATTACCCCTTTGGATGTGCTGGCATGAGTCACCCATAGCTCCCCCTCTGCTGAGCCAACGACAATTCCAATGTGCTGTACTTTCCGCCCTTTTTTAAAGACTAATAGGTCGCCCGGAAGGGCGGCGTCGACCGGAACCTTTTTTCCTGCTAATGCCTGATCGACGGATCTTCGAGGGAGTTCAATACCCGTTTGAGAAAACACGTACTGAGTAAAGCCCGAACAGTCAAAAGCCTTCGGCCCCGTCCCGCCGTATTTGTATCGCGCGCCCTCTTTCTGTTGGGCTAGAGCGATCAGCGATTCCGTCGTCTGATCCACTGTCCGCTGCTGGGAAGACTGCTGAGCTTGCGGCCGAGTCTTCAGGCCGGTATTGGACTGGCGATGACAGGCACTCAATGAAATGAAGCCGATGATAGCGATCGAATACAACAGGCAGAACCTCATTATTGCTGATTTTGAGACAAAAATACATAAAATATTTTTGTAATATGTAAATTGTCACTTTTATTCCCACTTCAGGCAGCGTTTTCCGCTGTTATTTCGTCTTTAGAAGTGCATAGCGCTTCCAACGCTCCTGAATTAGTTATTAATTCGGTTTAGAATTTTGGAGAATACTCTTGTTGATTTAGGGTGTTCTCCTTTTTTTTGTTTCTCGCAACTGAAAGTCATCCCGGTCCTGAAGAAAGGGGAAGTGGGAACGGAAATTGTTTAGTCCTTCTTTTTCAATTTCACAATACAGGGCTGCTTCATCGTCAAAGCGTTCTGTCACAACTTGCCCACTGTAATCAATGATGGCTGATGCCCCGTTGTACTGAAGACCTCCCGCTTGTTGTCCAACGCGATTGACTCCCACGACATAGACCTGATTCTCAATAGCGCGGGCCCGGAGTAAACACGACCATTGATTGATGCGCGTATCCGGCCAGTTAGCGGGAATGAGATACAAATCAGCGTCCTGGGTGTTTCTCATCCAGACGGGAAACCTCAGGTCATAGCAGGTATATAAGTTGATGTTCCAACCGCGATAGTGCACAGAAGCCTGCTCGTGCCCGGGACTATAGTGTTGATCCTCTTTTCCATAGGAAAACAAATGCCGCTTATCGTACTCGATGTAGTCCCCCTCCGGAAATACAAAATACAATCGATTGTAGTAATTATTATTGACTTCTACCGGCCAGCTGGCGCAGACGGCAGCCTGCCGATCCCGGGCCAAATGACGCACCCACTCTAAGGTGGGCCCTGTGGCTTTTTCGGCCCATTTCTCTGGAGCCATGGTAAAACCGGTGTTAAACATTTCCGGCAAAACGATGAGGTCGGCTTTCGGAGCAGACTCAATCATCACTCTTACCTTTTCGTGGTTTTTCTCTTTCTGTTCCCAAAAAGTATCGTATTGCAGTGCTAGAACTCGGATTTTTTCCATAAGATCGAAGATAATGAAGTTCTGTTTTTTCTGAAGAGAAACTCGTGTCAGGATGGTCGAAGGCCCCGAACTAAGCATTTTCAAAGGGTCAGAATTTCGGAAACACCCACAGATGGAAACTCAAAATTGAGATCGCGTTTCATCTGGCTCCGAAAAATCAATTTGCAGGGCCTCTTTTCTTTTTTCGGCACCTGCTGTATGAGTCCCACTCTCCAAAAGTCAGAAGCACTTCTGAGGTTTTCGCAATATACTCGAACAACTTCCGGACAAAGCGCGTATATTGAAAACGAAATCAACCGTTGTACTATTGCAATAATGCAGTCGGCCTATGCGAGAAATGGAGGGAATTGTGATGAAAACCACGCGCTACGGAGAAAGTAGTGTGATCGCAGAGCTATTGACAGCAGAGGAAGGACTCTTGACCATCATCGCCAGCGGGCTCCAGTCGAAACGTGGAAGAGCGTATGCCGCCCTGCTCAAATCGGGCTCTCCTGTCTCTGTTGTGATTTACTACAAGCCCAATGGGAACATGCATCGGCTCAAGCAGGCGAGTCCCAGTTATTTTTTGCAGACCATCCCTTTTTCCATCGTCAAAAGCAGTCTGTTATTATTTACTATCGATGTGGCGCGCAATGCCTTTCGATCCTATTCGGGAGATGCAGAAACCTACCACTTTTTGATAGGAGAAATTAAAGCCCTGGACCAAACGCAAACCGCTTTGGCACTTTTCCCCATTTGCTTTATGATGAAACTGTCTGACAATTTGGGCTTCGGCCCGGAATATGCAGAAAAAGATGTAGAGGGGTACTTCGATTTGTATCAGGGCGTCTTTAGTCGTCAAATTCCTCAAAATCCGCATCACTTAAGTGAATCCGACACTCATGCCTTTTGGAGCTTGGGTCGCTATTTGCAAGGCTGTGGAGAATGTCCGAGGCTCGACAGGGCGACGCGCACTCGCCTGCTCGATGCTTTAATCACCTTTTTTCGCTTTCATATCGACCACTTCAAGGTGCCCAAATCTCATCAGATTTTGTCCGAGCTCTTTCATCCCGATCCGGAGGAAAAAGAGTCCCAAAATCCTCAAAACGATCAATAAATCAGGCCGGGCTATCGATGGTATATCGAATTTCGCATGAAAACATCGAAAAGAATCCTGCACAATTCTATCTTTACCCCGGAAACAGAAAGTCACTATGGCCGTAAATAATAGCATAAAATACAATTCCTCGGGGTGGACATCCGACCAACTCATTAAGTTACATCGCGCATTGCTCTATCCGAGGATGATAGAGGAGAAGATGCTGAAACTGTTGCGACAGGGAAAAATCAGCAAGTGGTTTTCGGGCATCGGCCAGGAAGCGATTTCAGTGGGATGCACTCAGGCATTGGCCAGAGATGAGTACATCTTTACCATGCATAGAAATTTGGGCGTATTTACGAGTCGCGACATGCCCCTGTCCAAACTCATCGCACAATGGCAGGGAAAGGTCACGGGCTACACTCAGGGAAGAGACCGCTCGTTTCATTTTGGTTCTAAAGAGGACTATGTAGTGGGCATGATAAGCCATTTGGGTCCTCAATTGTCTCTAGCCAATGGAGTGGCTTTGGCCCAGAAATTACAATCTCGCTCTAAAGTAGCGCTGGCCTTTACCGGAGAAGGAGGAACCAGCGAGGGAGAGTTTCACGAAGCACTAAATGTGGCGGCCGTATGGTCTCTTCCCGTTATTTTTATCATTGAAAATAATGGGTACGGACTCTCCACGCCGACCGGCGAACAATACAAATGCGAGCATCTGGTAGATCGCGCGAAGGGCTATGGAATGAAAGGCCTGCGCATCGATGGCAATAATATCTTAGAAGTGTATGAAACGGTACGACGAGAAGCAGAGGATATGCGGAAGGACCCCCGCCCTGTGCTCATTGAGTGCGAAACCTTTAGAATGCGGGGGCACGAAGAAGCCTCGGGAACGAAATACGTACCGGACGAATTATTCAAATATTGGGAGCAACGCGACCCGGTGAATAACTTTGAGGGCTTTTTATTAGAGGAAGACATCCTCACAGCCGATGAGGTGCTGAGTATTCGAAAGGAGTTGAAAAGTGAGATTGAAGAAGCCGTGAAGGAAGGCTTCTCAGCGCCTGACCCCGAGCCTCAGCTGGAGAAGGAGCGATCAGAGGTGTATGCGCCAGCTTCCTTTGAGGCAATCGCCCCTTCAGGACCTTCCAGCGAGATGCGGATGATAGATGCCATTCGGTCTGGTTTGTGGGTAGCTATGGAGAAGCATCCGGAGCTGGTACTCATGGGACAGGATATCGCTGATTACGGCGGTGTATTTAAAATTACAGATGGCTTTTTAGATGCCTTTGGTGCTGAACGAGTGAGAAACACGCCCCTCTGTGAAAGTGCAATCATCGGCACCGCTCTGGGATTGAGTTTTTGCGGCCATAAAGCGATGGTGGAAATGCAATTTGCAGACTTTGTCACCGTGGGCTTCAATCAAATCATCAATAATTTGGCGAAATTGCACTATCGCTGGGGCGAAAAAGCAGATGTAGTGATTCGCATGCCGACCGGCGGTACAGTCGGTGCCGGTCCCTTTCACTCGCAGAGCAATGAAGCCTGGTTTACTCATACGCCCGGCCTCAAGGTCGTTTACCCCTCCACGCCCTCCGATGCCAAGGGCCTTTTACTCACCGCTTTAGAAGATCCCAATCCCATCATGTTTTTTGAGCACAAGGGCTTGTACCGATCCGTCAGCGAAGAAGTCTCCGAGGGATATTTTACCATCCCATTCGGAAAGGCGCGTATCGTTCGCCAGGGGAATCGAGCGACGATTATCACCTATGGCATGGGTGTGAAGTGGGCCAGCGACTGGGCCGAAGACAGGCAAGCCGATGTGGAAATTATTGATTTGCGGTCACTGATTCCCCTGGACTGGGATTCCATTGCAAGCTCCATACAAAAAACGCATCGCGCACTCGTTTTGCACGAAGACACACTGACCGGAGGTTACGGCGCCGATGTGGCGGCCAAAATCAGCGAGGAACTATTTGAATATTTAGATGCACCCGTCATGCGATGCGCCTCTTTAGATAGTCCGGTGCCCTTTTCCCTCATGTTGGAAGACCAGTTTATGGCGTCCCATCGATTAGAAGAAAAAATGAAAACATTACTCGAATATTAAAAACAATCAGATATGAATATCGACGAATATATTGCCGTAGGTGGAAAACCCGGCTTGTTCAAAATGGTGAATAACAAAAATAGCGGATTGGTGCTCGAAGACATCAAAACGGGTAAAAAGCGCTTCTATTCCGCCATGCGACATCAATTTACTCCCCTGGGAACGATTTCCATTTACACCATGATGGACTCAGAGCCCTTGAGCAAAGTGTTTCAAAACATGCTGGATCAGTTCGAAGATAATCCACCGCCCGCGCACAAATCAAAACCGGAGTTGTTGTTCGAATACTTTGAAGACGTCTTGCCCCAATTTGACAACACCAAGGTCAATGTGGGCGATATTCGCAAGATTATCAAGTGGTTTGAATTTCTCCGTGAAGAGGGACTGCTTTCCGAGGAAGAGGAGTAAACCCCACACAGTCAATGGGTAAAGTCGCGGCTCGCTGAGCCTCCGCCTCTTTCGCATTGTTTTTTTCTTACATTTGTCAGTAGAAACAGATGTGAATTTATGTATAAGGGCAAAAAGGTAGTCGTTGTTCTTCCGGCGTATAATGCGGCACAGACGCTTCGTCAAACCTATGAAGAAATTCCATTGGATCTGGTGGACCAAACGATTCTCTGCGATGACTTTAGTCAGGATCACACCCTGGAAGTGGCCGAGGAATTGGGCATAGAGGAAATCATTCGGCACAATGAAAACAAGGGCTACGGCGGCAATCAAAAATCGCTCTACAATCGGGCCCTGGAGTTGGACGGAGACATTATAATTATGCTCCATCCCGATTATCAGTACACGCCCAAGCTCATTCCCGCTCTGGTCAATCTGATCGGTGACGATTTGTACGACACCGTTCTCGCTTCCCGGATTCTGGGCAAAGGCGCCTTGCGCGGAGGCATGCCCATCTATAAATATGTGGCCAATCGCCTACTTACGTTGACTCAGAATATTTTGGTCAATCACAAACTGTCTGAGTATCACACCGGTTACCGGGCCTTTAGTCGGCAGGTCCTGGAGCGCATCAACTTCAATGCGAATTCCGATGATTTCGTCTTCGATAACGAGATGTTGTCTCAGGTGATTTATCACAAGTTCAGAATTGGCGAGATCAGCTGCCCAACCAAGTATTTCGAAGAGGCTTCTTCTATCAATCTCCGCCGCAGCACCGTATACGGTTTGGGCGTTCTTCGCGTTTCCTTCCAGCACTTTTTCCATCGACTCGGCCTCGGTCGTTCCCCCATGTATCGGCCCCGTTCCTAACCCTTCCTTTCTGTGTCTCTATTTTATCAGATTATTTTGGGCGTTCCCCTTCCCGCCTGTGCGGCGGGTCGTGGCGCTATGTTCCAGGCTGTCGGTCCTGCGCTCCAAAGGGTTGGAGCTTGGACCCATTCGCCGGCTGGCGGATGGCCTTGCACATCGCTAACGCAAAGGCAAAATATTTTTATGGTTATTTGTCCTGCCAGGTGGTCTCATCCCAAAGGATTGTCTTTGAATCTTGTGATTCATAATTCAGGCTTATCCTGTATTTTGTACAGTTTATTTGTCGGGTTTTCCTGGTGTTTTTAGATATCGAAGGACTTTTATTGTCTTTTGCGTAAGGGGTGGGAGGGGCCGGCCGCGGAATGGCGGCCGGGTCCGGAAGATCGCTTTGCGATCTGGAGGACGGAACCCCCGGACGGCCCGACCCTCCTCGTGATCACGAGGAGGGATACGCCCAAAACATCTTAAAAAAAGAAGTAAAAAGGGAAGTGAGCTATTTATTTTCTGACGACGACAAATCGACCGGTGTACAATTCATTTTCTTCGCTGAGCGCGTGGAAAATGTAGGTTCCGGGCAGGAAATGGCCAACCTGTAGCTCTATGTGATGCTGAAATTGATGGGCTTCATAGTCCCCTTCCAGTACGCGACGGCCTTGCATATCAAAGATGTGTAGCTGATAGGTCTGTTCGGGAGTTACCTCATCACTAAATCGCAGGAATATTCGGTCACTAGTGGGATTGGGATAGGCGCGGAGTTCGGTGATCGTTTCGACCAGTTCTCCATCGCAATCGGGATAGATAAATCGCTCGTCATAGCCTTCGAGGCCTTCCGGATCTGTGACGCTGAGGGAAATTCGATAGTAGTATGTATTGACCTCTTCGCAGCCCACGGGATTGACACTAAAGGTATCAGTTTTCGAGGAGCTTTCGCTAAGGGGGTGAAAGTGCGTATTGTGGTGAAGGTAGGTGACCCACTCGTAGTCGAGTTCAGCGTCGGTGTGTTCAGGATCTTCCACGGTGGCTTCCAGGGGAAGCTGCGTAATGCGATCCATGGGGTATAACTGATCGGCCGTAATGCTTTGAATATCAACTTGCGGCGGGCTATTGTTGACCGAAATGCGGATGCGACGAGAGGCTGCATTGCCGGCAGTATCGCGCACGGTAAGTTCGGGCCAAAAGGTCTGAGGCGCGTCGGAATCCGGGGTGAAGGTATGGGAGACCATGGTGCCGGTGTCCGTTTCTCCGTTATCGAAATCCCAGTAAAACTGCATGGGATCGCCCTCGGGATCGCTGGTTTGGCTGGCATCAAAAGTTACTTCGAGTGGCCCGGGGCCATAGTCGGGATTGACATCCAATTCGATGATGGGTCGGAGGTTTCCGGCAAAACAGATTTTGCGAATTTCAGACGGGAAAAGGCTCGTCATGTAGTAGCAGCCGTCATAGGGGTTAAACCGCATATCGATGACATTCTCAAGGTCATCGAGCCAGGATTCCATTTTTTGTAAACGGTGATTTTCGTCAAACCAAAAGACCTTGAGCCATCCGTCGTAATCGATCACGGGCAGTATCTGATGATACTCTTCGGGGAAGGCATTGCCGGCATAAAAATCTCCGGTGATGGCGGAGATGCCCCCAAAACTCTCTGATCCTTCCACTCCGGCGTCGGGCGAGGTGATTTCGAGTTCGGTGGTGTTACCCTCACTATCGAAGGTGGGGAGAAGCGGGTCGCGTCCGTCGGGATTCCAGGAGTCATTCCGATAGGTCAAAATAGGTCGTTGGTGGTAGAATACATCTGTGATTCCTGCCAGGTTTGTGTCTGGAAAACAAGGATGGGGATAAAAGTATTCGTGATTGCCGTTTTCTTGTACGATAAGTTCATCAAAGTTGAAAAATTCTCGTTCACAGTTGTCTTGCAGGGGGTTGGTTGCGAATTGATTCCTCCTCGTTTTCTGTTGATAATGCCACATACCTCTCATTCCTTCGAAAAGCGGCCAGCCAAAGTTATATCCCGGGCCATCACTGACGTTCACCTCTTCCCAACGACTTCCGCCAACATCGGTAATGTACAGAGCGCCGGGATTGCCGGCCGCAGGATCTGTTGACCCCGTTCCCGGGCGCAAGGCAATGCGATAGGGATTGCGCAGTCCAAGGGCCCAAACCTTTGAGGCCGGGGCATGCGGTGTTTCCTCATCGTAAAAGGGGTTGCTGGGTAAGCCTTCTCCGGTCTCTGGATCAATGCGAAGCACTTTTCCGCTATAGCTCTGAATTTGTTGGGCACGAAAAGCTCCGACGTGTTCTGCTTCTGAGATGATGCCGTCTTCCAGGGCCTGATGGTCATAAGCTGTCGATGGTGGCTCCTCGTCGCCGCCGGCAAAATCATTCTCAAAGGTGTTTCCATCCCCGGTGGAAAAGAGTAAGCTGCCGTCCGTTCCAAAAAAAATATCCCCGGTACCATGCGAAATGGTTAAGGAGGGGTTGCCTGCACCGATGGAATCCCCAAAAAGGACTTTTCGCGAGTCGGGCAGAACAGTTCGATAATCGTCTGTGGATATCTGAAAGCGCGTCACCCGACCGATGGTCGCTTCCTCAAACAAGTTGGCTTCGGGATCGTAGTCTTCGGTACCAAAGAAAAGTAAATGATGACGATCTACTACATAAAACATATACACGTAGCCATTATCGATAAAATCGGGATGAAGAGCGAAGCTCAAACAGCCTAATTCAGCAAAGCCCGCGACTTCATCTCTGATATCGAGTATGGATTCCGGCGGAGTCTGTCCTTGCTCGAATAGCCACAATTGGCCTCTTAGGTCACAGGCATAGATATTTCCATTTTCCGCGAACTCCAAATTGGTTATGGTCGGGACATCATCAGAAAACAAAGTGTTTTCAAATCCTGCGGGTAGCTGAGCTACTGCACCGAGGCTCCACAGCATCAGAATGTATATTTCTAAATATTTCATGGGGTAAAATTACTAAATTGCTGTAAAAGCCTCGAAATTTGACAAGGGGATTAGGAGTTTTCGTCGCTCATGAGCCATTTTTCGCGATTCATTGGGCTGGATCAGCGTGCCTGGATGTTTCCTTGGTTTATATTCACCTGCTGAGCGACTTCTCCAATGAGGATCGAAATGAGCACGCACTGTCAAAGTCACTGAATTTCACTTTGAGTTCGCGAGGACTTCTTTGTGCTCATAGGGAATATAAAAGCGCATATTTGAAGGAATTTTCATGATTATGGCAATGGACGGTCTTAGAAATGGAAGGAGTGATGTAGGGCCTTTTCTGCCCGGATAACTTTAGCGCGAGCGAATCAGGATGCAATTAGGCGACAATGCACTGGATTATTATTGAATCCATTGACGAGAGATCTTTTACTTTCGTTTCTTCATTGTGATATTAAATTTAGAATGCTAACTTCTCCGTGCATGAGATGTATTTTACTGTTTTTATTTCTTCTTGCTTTTCAGTTTTTGGCACAGGGGCAGTGTGACTGCACAGACTGCCCGGAAGACCTAAATAGTGGTGTTGGCGGGGGAGTGACTTCTGAGATAGAGGTCTCCGGTGCCACAAATCCGACGATAGGTACAAATGGTCAGGGGCTGCGCTCAGTCAGACTTCATTTAATACATGCTTCATTAGAAGAAATTGATGTCATTCTGAGAAAACAAGGCGGCGGTCCCTTTGCCTTTAGTCGGTTAATTGAGCAAAATGGAAGTTCTACATCGGACACCGTCACCCTTGAGGTTTGTTTTATCAATTGCGATGAAGATGCCGACGCCGACGCCGGCTTCCCAGACGTTTTCGACAGTGGATCGGGCTACAATAACGATTCGACCTACAGCGGAAAATATTTCCCTTCGCAGGGTAACCCCGGTGGGTGCTTCGATGACAGATTTGATGGTCTTGGGGTCAACGGCGTATGGGAACTGGCGATTAGCGGCAGTCCGACTTTCGGGGGAACGCTAGTCAATTGGGAACTCGATTTTTACGATAATAGTGGAACAAGCTGTCAAGAATTTTGCGTTATTCCAAACTGCCAGGCTGACGGCGGCGACATCAATGGGGGCATAGACACCTTATATGAAGGAGATCCCGCCCTGAATCGCAGTCTCCCTCCTACCTATTCCGGATCAGAGCCCGACCCTTCAGACTACGGATACACCTACGTGATTACCGATGAAGATTCAGACATCATTCTGGCTTACGATGAAGATGCTGATCTGACCGGTTTTGATACCGGCACCTACATTATCTGCGGACTATCCTATTTGATTGATGACTTTGATGATATTCCGGATCCGGATGGAACGTACACTCTGGCAGACCTGCAGGACGATATCGATGCACCTGTTTTTTGTGCGGACCTGTCGGAAAATTGTGAGACCATAACCATACTTCCTGAATTGGTAAGTTCGCAATGCGAATGCAGTGATTGTCCGTTCACCATTCCAGAGGAAGGGTCTGCTGAATCCACATTGACAGTAACGGGGGCCACTAATCCAACTTTAGGAGTAAACGGACAACAACTCAAAGCGATCCACCTCGATTTCTTCCACAATGGGATTGGCGAGATCGAGCTTACTTTGCAGGCACCTGATGGCAGCCAGGTCCAACTCATAGATCAAAACTTTCTTGCTCAATTTGATAGAGATAATACCTTTTCCATCTGTTTTGTCGATTGTGGTGAACCCACTGAACCCTACCCCGGCACTTCAGCCAACTTTGATACGGAAGAGTTTGATGTCATCGGGCAGTCCTACGAAGGCGTATACTATCCCTCTGTTTCCACAGAATGTCTAAGCAATCTCACAGGTGACGTTAATGGAGAATGGAAGCTCATATGGGATGATTTCTTAATCCTTATGGGTGGGACTCTTTTTTCCTGGCGACTAGAATTTGAAGACAATAGCGGTACAGAATGCGAAGTAGTATGTGAGGTTGAAGATTGCCTTGCCGATGGGGGCGATATCAATGGCCAAACCGATACCCTTTGCCTGGGCGATCCCGACCTCAATCGGGATTTGCCCCCGTCGTATTCAGGCAGCGAGCCCGACCCCGCAGAATATGGCTATACCTATGTCATAGCGGATGCGGATTCAGAAGTGATCTTAAATTATGATGAAGATGCTGACCTAACGGGTTTCGATGTAGGTACCTACACCATTTGTGGCTTATCCTATCTATTAGATGACTTTGATGACATTCCCGATCCGGATGGAACGTACAGCCTCGGCGATCTTCAGGATGACATTAATGAGCCCGATTTCTGCGCCGACCTATCCGAAAATTGTGAAACCATAACCATCGTACCTGAACCCGTCCTTCCGGACGTTTCAGGCCCGCTGGAAGTGTGTGCCGATGAGCCTGTGGAGTATATTATCGAAAATTACGACCCGCAGTTTGAATATACTGTAGACCTCAGACAAGGGAGTTTCTCTTCTTTCACTGTCGATGAAGATGTCGTGAGTGTCACCTTCACTTCCGGACCGGGCGAGTTGTGCTTCACAGCAGAAAATGCCTGTGGTATTTCTGACGAGGATTGTATTTCCATAGAGGTAGTAGATTCATCCGACCCTATTGAAATCACGGGTCCATTATCCGTTTGTGAGGGAGAGGAATACGTTTACACCATAGATCCTCCTGTTGGGCCCGGAGAAGACTACGATATAATGGTAGATGGCGGATTAATTGTAGATCAAAGTGGAAACACAGTGACCATAGAATGGACGAGTGGCGGAAATAATTCAATTACTGTAGAAATTATTGGGAGTAGCTGTCCTTCTCCTCCCGGTTCCCTGACTGTAAATATTGAAACGTATACTTTTCCGCCGACATTCAACTCGCCCGTAACGGGCTGCGTGGGCGATACGCTGACCAGTTTCATCGACCCTGACCCCGACATTCTATCCTACACATGGTCCGGAGGGGGCATCGACATCCTGAGCGGCGGAAACAGCAATGAGGTAAGCTATGTGATCACAGAAAGCGGCAATGTTGACGTTTGCCTGGAAGTGGAGACCGATTGTGGCTTCTTTGGTCCGGAATGTGAAATTATCGATGTGAATGAGCTGCCCGAACCTGAACTGATCGAGCCGGACCCCACTTGCGATTTTAACTTTCCGCTGGATGCTATAGTTGATCCCGGCAATGATGTCAGCTGGATTGATGTCGATGGGCCAACGGGGATCACATTCGCACCACCCAACGCACCCAATACGGTCGCCTCAGTCACTCAGGCCGGCATATACACCATCGCCATCGAAGAAAACAATAATGGCTGTATCGGGTATGATACGGTTCAGGTCGAAGTTTTTGAATCGCCCGAAATTGTCGACACCAGCTTTTCCTGTGATATCAATCGGGAATTCACCTTCTCCTTTTCTATTGATGGAGGGGTTCCGCCCTATGTTGTCAATGGAAATGCCCTCACCGGAAACACCTTTACTTCAGATCCCCTTCCATCGGGGAGCAATATCTCCTTTACCGTAGTCGATGATAATGGATGTGAAGATGAAGTGAGTGGGATGTTTGACTGTCCCTGTGTCATTGATGCCGGCACGATGGCCAATAATCTGCTCGAAGCTTGCCTGGATGACAATGAGACCGTTTCGGCCACCTTTAATAATGATGCTACAGTTGGGCCGAATGACATCGGTTGGTATTACCTGCACGACAGCCCCGGGGATCAACTCGGCACCATTTTCGATGATAACGGAACGGGCATTTTTACTTTTGTGCCCGGCATGGTGCCCGGTCAGACCTATTATATTTCATATGTTGTCGGGGAAGATCTGGGTGGCCAGCCCGACTTAAATGATCCCTGCTTATCTGTGGCCCAAGGACAGCCGGTTGTGTTTTATGAAAACCCCACAGCCGATTATCTCGGCGATGATCAGTTTTGTGAATTATCCACCCTGTTAATCGTGGATGTTTCTGCCTTCGCGGATAACTTTAGTTGGTCATTGGTGAATGGATCGGGCAGCGCTTCCTTCGATGACCCAACAGCTCAGGATCCCTTTGTGACTGTCAGCGAGCCGGGAAGCTATACGTTTAGATTAGATATTGAAAATCCCGCCTGTCAGGACTTTATTGAGTTTGCGATTGAGTTTCGAGAGCCGCCTCAAGTTAACATCGTCTCTACCGAGTGCACCAGTCAGGACTCCTTTGTCTTAGTTCTGGATATCCAGGGCAGTGGAACTGACTTTACGGTCGACCTGCCCGGGACATTTTCCGGTTCTACTTTTACCTCTGACCTCCTCGACAACAGTCAGAGTTATTCTATACAAATTACCGACGATGCCGGCTGTTCTTCCTCTGTAAACATTGGGCCGATTGCATGCGACTGTCTGTCAGAAGCCGGGGACATGCCCTCCGGACAAATAGACCTTTGCATCACCGCTGATTCCATATTTCTCGATTTTTTAGGCGGAGATAATTTGGACGGCGATGATACTTCCGGCTTTGTCATTCACAGCGGAACCGGCAATTTCCTTGTCGATCCTGTCTTTTTTAGTTCGGCAGATTCTTTTCCGCTGCCCGACACCCTGGAAGCCGACCGACTGTATTATATATCCCGTGTCGTAGGAAATGCCCTGGCCAACGGCTCCGTGGATCTTTCCGATCCCTGTCTGGCCGTCTCGCCCGGACAACGTTTATACCTCTACGACCTTCCCAACTTTAGTTTGGAAGACAGCGTGGCTGTTTGCGGTTTAGAAGCTAAGGTCGTGGTGACGGATGCCGGAGTGGGATTCATAGACGTCGTATCGAACAGCACCGGAGCCGACATTACATTCGATGTGCGAAACGATACCCTCATCTGGGCAACCGATACCGCTACTCAAATTATTTACACCTACAGAGAAGATAATGGCTTCTGTGAACGCACTGACACCGCCAGTGTGGAACTGTTAGGGCAACCTACATTTACTAATGTTCAGACGGCGTGTTTAGCAGAGGATTTCACCTATACCTTTTCGGTAACAGGTGGACGGGAGCCGTATGTGTTAAACGGGCAGCCCATTTCATCTCTTCCGGTGCAGGGAGACACCCTTTCTGCTGATAGTGTATTGACTTTTGTGCTGGAAGACCAAAGCGGTTGTTTTTCAGACACCTTAGTTCTCGATGTGGATTGTTCCTGCCTGAGTCAGGTCGGCGATCCCAGCCCGGATTTTATCGAGCTTTGTTCCGGCGATAGTCTCCTACCCTCTGCTGTATCCTTTTCGGGTACGCAAACAGAACCCGGGGACACCGTTTTATATATCCTCTACGATGGTCCGGATCCGGCAATTGATGGTGAATGGGCCCGATCCTCCACCCCTGCTTTTGCCGATCCCGGCAGTCCGCGAGGCGATAGTGTGTATTTGCGCTCCTGGGTAGGCCCGGCTTCCGGAGATTCCATTTTGTTTGCGGATCCCTGTGCAGCAGTTTCAGCGCCTCTCATTCTCGTATGGCAAGAAACCAACACCTTTACTGTGGATGTCTCCGAAAATCAGCTCTGTATTTCTGACTCTTTTGAAATTGTGGTTTCAGGGGAAGGTGTTTTGCCTTTCACCCTGGATATAGCGGCAGACAATGGCTCAGTCGAAAACCGCACAGTAGAGCGTGCTGTAGATACGTTTTATCTACCCGCTTTGCCCGGAACCGTCAACTGGATGTTCAGCGGGGAAACCGCCAACTGTCCAAGTGGCGATACCGTTTCCCTTTCAGTGGAAGGAATTGAGCCGCTTGCGGTCAACTTCAATACCCCGGATACCTTGTGCAATGATGCCATTCAGGGATCCCAATTGGACTTAGCTTCCCTACTTGCTGATCCGACGATCGAAGGCAGCTGGACGTCCGCTGACTTCCCCATCCAAAACGATCAAATTGATGCCGATGGACTGCCCGCCGGCAATTATGAAGTTGTTTTTTCCACCGTTGGATTTGAAGATCCCTGTCCGGGGCAGGAATTTATACTTTCTATTCCTGTAGATTCCTGTCCTTGTCCGCGCGTCCTCTTGCCCGATAGCCTGGCACTATGTTCTACAGATTCCACTTTGGTACTCAATGATCTATTGCCTCCTTCAGCTTTCCCCGGAGAATGGGAGATTGCCAATGTGCAGGGACTGCTCAACCCACCGACGATAAGTAGTGGCAATCTCATTTTCTTTTCTGCCGATCAAGGGAGTTATGAGCTCAGATACATCTATGCCAACCCCACATCGCCGAACTGTCCGGAAGCCGCTGTCATTCAATTGCAGATCGATGCGCCCCTTTCATCGGGGGAGCCGATCAGCAGCGATGCGATCTGTGTCAATGCACAATCCCAGCTCAACCTTTTTGACTTTGTGCAGGGCGCTTCCCGATCAGGACAATGGGAAGATGGTACGGGCCCTATAGACTCCTTGATATCGCTGGTAGATTATGGTGTGGGCGAGCAAACCTTTAGCTATGCTCTGCCCGCTACGGGTTCCTGTCCGGAACGAAATGTTGACATTGAGTTGGAGTTTAGTGAAGCACCGGATGTTGAAATCACCGCAATAGATGAACGATGTGCAGGCGATGAGGATGGTTCGATAACCGCAATGATCACAGATAACGCAACGGGCCCTTACGAGACCTTCGTCAATGGCAATGCCACGGACTTCCCCCTGGAAAACCTGGCCCCGGGCACCTATACTTTTTCCCTGGAAAATGGAGCGGGCTGTGGAACAGATACTACGATTTCGATTGCACCGGGTGAGGATTTAGAGGTGGATCTAGGAGCCGATTTGACCGGCAGTGTTGGAGATAGGTTCAATTTTAATGCGGGGGTGCGTCCGGATAGTATTACACTGAGAGAGATTCGGTGGTTTGTGGATGGAGAAGTTGTTCCCGTGAGTGAACTGCAATGGAGTGAGGAGTTTCGAGAAGCTTCCACCGTTAGCATTGAAGTGATTTCGCAGTTGGGCTGCTCGGCCCGTGATCAACTCAGCATTCGTTTGTCTTCGCCGGAGATTTACTTGCCCAATGTATTTCACCCCGGGGGAAGTATTGATGAAAACCGCCGCTTTGGCCCCATTTCGGCTGCCAATGATATTCTGGTGGAGCGTTTCTATATATTTGATCGCTGGGGCAATCAGTTGTTTGGAGTAGAGGATGTGCCCATCAATACTTCTCCGAGCTATTGGAATGGTCGAGCCAATGGCCAGTTGCTCATGCCAGGCGCATATGTGTATAGTCTGCGAGTGCGCTTTGTCAGTGGAGAAACCGAGACTTTTGTAGGTAGTGTTACTTTGGTGGAGTAGGGCAGCGATTCCCGATGAGAATGAACGAGAAACGATCTATCCATTGGCGCACTTACTTGTAATCTGATGCAATAATGGCTGAAATTCCATCTTCATAAGGGGTGGGCTGCATGTCAAATTCGCTTTCAAATTTACTACTGTCAAAAACGTAATCCCTGTCGTACTGATACAGCATTTCTACGGATTCTTTCATAATGGGCATGAACCAACCCATGACCCGAACTAAAAATGGAGAAATGACTCTGTATTTCGGTTTTACGCCCATTTCATTGGCGATGGCTTCTATCCATTCCCGCCCCGTCAATGGCTGGGGCGCAGTAGGCAGATGCCAAACCTGGCCGTAGGCATGATCCGAGTTGCCCAGCAGTGCAGTCGCCTTTGCGGCATCCGGTGTGTAGGTAAAGGAATGTTTGCAGCTATCATCGACCATCCAATTGGCTTTTTTCCCCTGGCTTAGGGGAGTGAAAACCGTTTCCGTCAATATGCTCGTGTTTTCGATAGAGGGACCGTAAAAATCGGCCGAGCGAGCAATCAATGCTTTCAGTTGACCCGCCTCGGCCTTTTCCATTATCGATTGCGCAATTTGCATTCTTATTTTCCCCTTCTTGCTCGGCGGCTTGACTTTGGTACTTTCTGTCATTGGGTTGAGGTGATCCTTGTCGTACATATAGACATTGTCGAAAAACACCAGTTTACAGCCTTCGGAAGCGCAAATGTCAAGCAGAGCATTTATAAATGGAGGCCAGGTCTCTTCCCAGACTTTGAAGCTGTATGGGAACCCCACGGTTACATAAACGATGTCCGAGCCCTGGATGGCTTTTTTGAGCTGTTGGGGAAAGAGCACATCGGCAGCAAACAGTTGGTCGCTGTCGTTCACCTTTTGCGGCTCTCGGCTCACGAGCCTGATATCGCCGGTATATTGTTTCAGGGCTTTTGCCAATTCCACACCGATGGCGCCACCGGATCCTAATATTGTCTGCATATCTTTCTCGTTTTTTGGGTTTGCTGAAACTCTATAAATATATGAAAAACTGCTGATAGGACGAGGCGGCCGGGATATTTTTTGCTGCTTTAACTTGAATGTGCTACCCCCCGGAATCTATTTTTCTATAATGAATTTTTGGGCATCACCGGGCCTCGTTGTGCACGAGGCCCGGTCGCTATGTCCGGGGGTCCCGTCCCCACAAAGGGTTGTGGGGACCTGCTTCCCCAGCACTTTTGCCGGATGTATAGTTTAAAACCATAGGTTTTCCGATACAATTTTTATCGAAGTACCTACTTTGAAATAAAGTGCTGGGTCGCAGCCCCTCCCAGCGCTGATGCGGGCAGGCCTGCGGCCTGCATACATATGGGTGCGTTTTTCTTAATTGTAATAGTAAATCACGCGGAGGTACCAGCAGAATCCCGCCTTACGAGAGATAAGATATTTCCCATAACTTCCTGAAATAGACCGCCAAGGTTTGATCCTTGGAAATCGCATAAAAATCTCATTTACTTGCAGAGTTACCTTTTAGGCATACGCGTCAACTTACGGCTGGTTATGTTACTCATAAACAGGGATAGCAGACAATAACTGACTAGAACCCCGACAGGCATCCGCGTCAACTTGCGACTGATTATGTTAGTCACAAAAAGGATAGTAGACAATAACTGATTAGAACCCCGACAGGGGTTCAACCTCATTAGCCCCGGGCGA
>JAWLFI010000267.1:0-2610 GCA_041685645.1 Saprospiraceae bacterium
CCTCGGACATATCTCAGAAATAAATTGGCCCGTCGATTACAGCCGGGTGAACTCGTATACATTTCTTTTTGGATTTATGATTGGGGAGGTCGATATTATTATTCCGAGGACTACTCCATCTACTTTTCCGACACCTTAGTTACGAAACAGCCGGAAGAGGGGAAAAAGTGGATAGACTTGCCAGCGCAGTTCAACTGGACCGGTGGAATCATAAGCGATTTAGCCGTTTTTGTCCCGATCACGGGCTGTTATGAGGCAGAAGGAGGCGAGGAGTTTATATGTTTGGGTAATTTCAAACATCCGGATTCTATGAGGGTAGATTCTGGCCATTATCGTGCTACCGGCAACTTATTGGCATTGGATGATGTAAAAATAATCTCTGAGGACGATATTGAGTTTTCTAATATTACACATTGCCCCGGACGCAGATTCATATGGGAGGATCCTTACGATATGAATTTTCGAGTCCGGCGGCTGGGATCAAGTTCGCCCATGAACTCTATGATTATGCCGAATGAGTTGGTGGAATTGGAGATATTTTTGCCGGAATGCGGCATCGTGGATACAATAGAGCTTGCACCGGAGCCCTGCGAGGATTGCTTTCCATTGCCCTCGGACATAGATATTTGCATTTTAGATACCATTTCGATGGATGTCCTGCTCGTTGAGGGAACGGAGATGGTCATAGGTGGTAGGGTGTACCAAAGAGACGAAGTTTTTCGACCGACGAAGGATACCAGTTATGTCGGTATTTTTCGTTCTGACTATTGCGATACGATTGCCCTGATTTCTGTTGATGTGAAAGCCTGTGCTTCATGCAGTCCGGCCTTCGGGGATGTAGCCCTTTGTCCCGGAGCCCGTTTTGATGTGTCGCCATACGAGCCTTTTGAGGTAAGAATGGAGGGCATAAGGGTGTCAAAGGACACGATAATATCTGAGAGTGGAGTGTATTCGATTGTGTTGTCTTCATCGCGCTGCGATACGGTAGCCGCATTCGAGCTTATAATCGATGACTGTCACTATTGCTTACCGGGTTTGGAATTGGATAAAGCTGAGGTATGTGTGAATGAACGCTTGTCACTGGAACCTTTTTTGGAGGATGGCATGTACATTGAAAATGAACTGGGTCGGCCGTGTCCGGGCGATTATATGTTGTATGTGAGACGCGAGAATTGCGCGTCATGGATGGATTCGATTGCGGTAAAAGTGAAAGCCGACCGGGATTGTTACAATTACAGATTGCGCGATACGATATGCGAGGGTGATCGAATTATGCTGGAAGAAGATGCGTCATTGCGTTTGGAGTTAGGAATGAAGAGGCGCTTTTCAGGTGGGTATGATCAGGCTTTGATGTTGAAAGATTCCTATTGTCCTCAAGTCACCATTCCAAAGGTAGTGACAGTTTTTGAATGTGAAGAATGTCAATATGCCATCCCAAATGTATTTAGTCCGAATAGCGATGGCGTGAATGACATCTTTTCCATCAGTGTGAATTGTTCTGTGAAGGAGTTTGAGGCGGAGATATATGATCGCTGGGGTAAACTATTGTATCGATCAAATGATCCCCACAACATTTGGAATGGGCGGAATGCCTCGGTCGGAGCCTATGTGTACCGAATCAAGATGGAGCTTTTTAATGGCCGAGAGGTAGAAAATATTATTGAAACGGGTGGAATAAGTTTGGTTAGGTAAGAGGCTCGCATTCGACTTATGAAAAAAATAATCCTAAACAAAGCTGAATTTGGTTGGAGATATCATACTCAGTTGGTAAAGTTTTGTTGTTGAGTTCAATATGAAATACGATGACGTTAAAACCCGGCGAAAGGTTAAATTGCAACCAATCTGAATTGCAATCTGAGAGAGCTGAACAGGACTTCACTCTGACTGTTGTGGCGATGTCCGACTACCGGCGGATTCGCTCGCTTGAATGATCTTTTGGATTTTTTTCCATTGCAAGAGGCCTATCTGCCCGAGAGGCGGAGCTTTCGGCTCCTTCGTCAAAGCCAGATTTACTGGCTTTGGTCCTCCTGCTCGGAGGACTTTACTCGGTCATCCTCTCTATTCTGGACAGGGGTTCTGAGACAGACCTATCAGTTTTGTTTATAAAACGTGACCTTACGCCAGCTTAATCTGGTGAAAGGGTGATTAACCAAAAGTTATTGGAAGCCTTTCAAATGCAACCTACAGTGCCAGAATCCCTTGTTGTGTGCGGGGGATGAAATCCGGCTCTAACTGCCACCGGACAAACGTAAAGAAAGAGAGCAGTTTCGAAGTTGTATCCAAGCCGATTGAAATCGAAGACAATGAGAAAGGTGGGGGAATTCTTAGGGCCTTCATACTTCTGATGAAGGATGGAGAATTGGCTCCACGAGACCCAACTTATGGTGAAGGGAGGTTCCTGAATGTGGATATGTACAACAGGAACATTGCGTAAACCAGAGTGATGCAAAGGATATTAACGGTTGATTTGCACAAAACTAAGGGGATGTAAATCGAGACCCCATTTGGAGGAACCGTATGCGGGAAACCCGCTCTTACAGATCTGTGGGTACCGGGGCGGAAAAGACCCGCTCTACCCGAAAGAGATCACCCTTTTTTGATCAGGTTAAC
>JAWLFI010000091.1:0-10737 GCA_041685645.1 Saprospiraceae bacterium
TAAGCTGAGAGACAATCTGCTCCATATAGAGAAAGTTTTTACTCCTATGCAATGATAGTTTTACTATCATTGTTCAAATGTAAACCTCTTTTTATTGTTTGAGAAGTTTTTTATCACTTCATTGGGTATATCTGACAGTTTTTCGACTCTTGGTCATCGGGTGCGGTATTCGATTTTATTATCCGTCATCATGGAACTGAAGAAAGAAACTCGCCTTCTTTAAAAACTTTATGACAAAGAATGTTGATGGTTAAGCTACGGTTTTGGAAAACAACTATTTAGCCAATGGTTAACCCTCGAAAATGAGTATTTTTTCACCAGAAGTAATGAAGGGATTTACTTCATGAAAAAATTGAAGACTCTTCGGTGTCATGCACTGTTATATCTATGACTGAAGGAAAGGAGAATTTCTCTGCTAGAAACTTCGGCCCTAAGGGCGCAAAATGCTTGCAATATTTGGGGAAAATATGCTATTCCACGACTGAGGAAGGATCCGAAACTTCAAACAGATCATTGTTCAGGGGTGGGGATCCTCCTTGCGCTTTTCTAACAGATTTTTGGTAGAGAAGGAAGAACTGATATTGCGATATACGCCCCAGGTCGATGGTATGAATATCAAAAGGCAGATTACAAATCCTTCCCAATGTCCGTAAAGTGCGTAGCCGGTCGCGAAGAGTAAGCTATAAATAGCGGCAATTCCGAGAGCAAAACCTGCAACTTGCCGCCCTGCGGATTCACCGGAAGAAAAGGGTTCTATTGGCCAGCCCTGTTTTTGAATGATTTCTTTCCATCCGCCCAAATGGGGCCTCACCCTACTTAAGAATCGATGTAGCACCTCCGGCGGTTCGGGTTTTGTGGCAAAGGTGACGATCAGCCAGGAAAGGGTGGTGACCACTACGCCGGCAATTAACTTTTGGTCTGCAGCCCAGCTCTCAAAGAAGGGAACGGTTTCAAAGGCCACCGCAAAGGCAAAGGAAACAGCCATAGCGGTAATTTCACTGTAGGCATTGATGCGCCACCAGAACCAACGAAGAATAAAGATTAAGCCGGTCCCGGCGCCGATTTGCAATAAAATCTCAAATGCACTGAGTGCATTTTTTAGAAAAAGCGCCAGAAAAGAAGCACATATCATGAGTAGTACAGTAGATATTCGGCCTACCCAGACGCGTTCCTTTCCGCTGGATTGGGGAGCGACAAATCGACCGTAAAAATCGTGAGCTAAATAACTTGCCCCCCAATTGAGATGCGTGCTAATCGTGGACATGAAAGCGGAAATGAGTGACAGTAATATCATACCCAATAATCCGATGGGTAGAAGGCTCAACATCGCCGGATAGGCGAGATCATCGCCAACTATAGAGTCATCAATTTGGGGAAATGCCTGCTGAATGTCTGCTACAGTGGGGAACAGGATCATGGACGCGAGGGCAATGAGGATCCAGGGCCAGGGACGAAGGGCATAGTGTGCGAAATTGAATAACAAGGTGGCATACATTGCTTGGCGCTCATTTTTGGCTGCCAGCATGCGTTGTGCGATGTATCCACCACCACCGGGCTCACTTCCGGGGTACCAAACACTCCACCATTGCACCGCCAGAGGCAGAATAAATATGACCCACAGTTCTGAACTGTTGGAAAAATCTGGAAAAAAAGAAAGGGCGGGCTGCAGACTTTCCCTACTCAGTAATGATGTCAAACCGCCGATTTCCGGAAGAGTTAAAATGTAGTGTGCGGCCCAGATCGTGCCGATCATCGCCAGAGAAAACTGGATGAGATCCGTGTAAATAATCGTTCTTAAGCCACCTAATCCCGAGTAAATTAAGACGACCGTTCCGCTGATCAGCAGAGTTTGAAAACTAGACCATCCCATCATGATCGACATGATTTTCATGGCAGCTAGCATGACGCCGGCCATGATGACGACATTGAAGAGGAATCCCAAATACAGAGCCCTGAACCCCCTTAAGAAGGCAGCTCTTTTGCCACCATACCGCAGCTCGTAGAACTCCAAATCCGTTAGCATTTCTGATCTGCGCCACAATTTGGCATAAAAAAATACGGTTAACATACCAGTGAGTAGGAAAGACCACCACACCCAATTGCCGCTGACCCCGCGCTGGCGAACAATGTCGGTGACCAAATTGGGTGTGTCTGCAGAAAATGTGGTGGCTACCATGGAGATACCGAGCAGCCACCAGGGCAATTGACGCCCCGATAAAAAGTACTCTTCTTCATTGGCAGATGCTTTTTTTCTCTGGGCTATGCCCAATACAATAAAGGCGAGCAAAGGAATCGTGATGATCAGGCCATCGATCCAATGTAAACTCATGGGAACTGCTTTCTTTGAGGAACAATATAAGAATATTACCTTTGCTTACAGATATTTTTAATATGAGTGATACAACAAACAATGCGCCGGCCCTTCTGATTCTGGCTGCGGGCATGGGCAGCAGGTACGGCGGCTTAAAGCAAATGGATGCTGTGGGCCCCTCCGGAGAAACGATAATGGATTATACGGTCTACGATGCGATTCAAGCGGGTTTTGATCAGGTGGTTTTCGTCATCCGGGAGGATTTCGAAAGTGAGTTTGTCGAGCAGGTGGCAGCAAAGTATAAATCCAAAATTCAAGTGGATATCGTCCATCAGAAAATTCATGGGTTTGTTCCTCAACATTTGGATATTTCTAAGCGGGAAAAGCCCTGGGGTACCGGACATGCGGTTCTGAGCGCCTGTTCAAAGATTCACAAACCATTTGCGGTTTTTAATGCAGACGACTTCTACGGGAGAGATGCCATTCAAAAAATGAGTGACTTTTTACAGAATGGAGTCGCTCCGGACCGTTTCGCTATGGTGGGGTATCCGCTGAAGAATACGCTCTCGGGAAATGGTTCTGTGTCGAGAGGTATTTGCTCAGTAAGTGATGAAGGCGAATTGATAGAAATTGAAGAACACGAGAACATTAGGCGCAAAGGAGGTGATATTGTATTCGGGAAGGAGAGCCGGAAAACACTTGACAAAAATGCATTGGCATCTATGAATTTATGGGGATTGCATCCAGCGATATTCCCTGTTTTGGAATACGCCTTCAATCAATTCATCATTCAATATTACAAGGAAGAGAAGTCCGAGATGTACCTACCCTTCGTAATCAACCAACGCCTCAAAGAGGAGCTCGCTAAAGTTCGTGTACTGAATACGGATAGTCAGTGGTTGGGCGTGACATACAAAGAGGATTTACAGCAAGTAAAAGAAGGGATTCAATCCCTGGTGGATAATGGAGAGTACCCCTCTCCACTTTGGTCGGGGGAATAGAGGTATTTAGAGACCAGATATAAAAAAAGCTCATCGTGAAACGATGAGCTTTTTTTTGTGCCAGAAATCGATTACCAGGTCATATCGTCTTCTGACTCGATAGAGGATGACGAACTTTGATCGTTGTCCGTGCCTTCCCCTTCTTCTTCTAGTTCCTTCTGCTTGTCGTATTCTGCGTGTTTTTTGTCGAACTCTGCATAATCATAATCCGGCATGAGTTCGGTTTTGATGTGGTCAATGGAATCTTCCAATGCCGCTAAAAAACGATTGAAATCTTCTTTGTACAAAAAGATTTTATGGCGGTTAAAGCCATTGTCATCGTTTCTCCGAGTACTTTCGGTGAGCGTCACAAAGTAATCGTCTCCTTTGGTTTTTCGCACATCAAAAAAATAAGTTCTTCGCTTTCCTGCTCTAACTCTGTTAGAATAAATTGGGTCATTCATGTTATCACTGTTTCCGTTATCCACTGCTTTTCGATTAAATGAGTAATATATCCTCGATGCAAATGTATAAAAAGCAACACAATTCAAGAAAAATAATATTCTTTATATGAGGAATGTGTTTGGTATGAATAAATTGGCTCAAAAACATACTCTCAGATAGTGGAGCCAATTCCGGGCATTTCCGGGTATTGGAGAGCTAGTGAGCAGACCATGGGAGCAAGAGATTAGTATAACTCAAAGGGATTTTTATTGCCCAGTTGCTGTCGTTTGAAGATTTGAGCATATTGTCCATCCTGTGTAATCAAGTTTTGATGGCTCCCTTCTTCTACAATTTTTCCGTCTTCCAATACCAGGACGCGATCGAATTCGCTCAGAATATTGAGACGGTGCGTAACCATGATGGTCGTTTTCTGGTGTAGAGACTCTCCCAAAAAGGAAATGATTTCTTGCTCTGTGCTGCTATCCACAGCTGATAAAGAGTCGTCAAATAATACCAATTCCGGTTCTTTTATTAAGGCTCGTGCTATGGAAAGTCTTTGTTTTTGTCCGCCGGACAGATTGACTCCTCTCTCTCCGACAAGTGTTTCGTAGTTTTTGGAGAATTCTTGAATATCATCGTGCACCGAAGCGTATTGAGCATAGGTCTCGATATCAGTCACCGGGGTTTCCGCCACCCCAAAACCGATATTGTCTTTGATGGTATCGGAGAACAGAAATACGTCTTGCGGTACATATCCAATGGTTTCCCTGAGTTCTTTTAATCGATACTCGCGAAGGTCTTTTCCGTTGATCAATATCTCTCCCTCCGTAGGCTCAAACATCCGCACCAATAAGTCCATGATGGTGGTTTTTCCAGTCGCCGTTTTACCCACTATACCCAATTTTTCTCCGGCCTTGACTTTGAAGGAAATATCTTTCAATGCCTGAATCCCCGTGTCGGGGTAAGTAAAACTCACGTGTTTAAATTCGATAGACTCTATCGTCTCGAGGTCTTCAGTCCCATTATCCAAAATCTGAGTTTCTGTTTCCATGAACTCATTGATGCGCTCCATACTGGCTTCAGCTTGTTGAATGACTGACGCAATCCACCCAATTGAGGTCACGGGCCAGGTTAGCATATTGACATAAATCACAAATTCAGCAATATTACCCGGCGTTATTGTTCCCGCCATCACCTGGACACCTCCTACAAAAACGGTTACGATTGTCGAAGTACCGATCAGCAATATCATCAACGGATAAAATAGGGCATTTACCTTGGCCAGAGAAAGGCTCTTGGTTCTAAAGTCGTTGCTCTCGTCGAGAAAGTACTTCCCCATCGGCCCTTCCTGCACGTAGGACTTGACCACGCGGATTCCGGAATAAACTTCCTGTGCCAGACTATTCAGCAAGGAGAGTTGCTTTTGTATGATACTACTCTTTCGATTGATGATATTACTCACATAATAGATAGAAATGGAAAGCAAGGGGAGGGGAAGCAGTGTATAAATAGAAAGTTTTACGTTGACGCTAAACATGGAGTACATCACAAAGGTGACCAGGAAAAACAGGTTGATCCCGTAGAGCACCGCCGGCCCCAAATAGGTGCGCACTTTGTTGACGTCCTCAGTGATGCGCGCCATCAGGTCGCCCGTATTATTTTTGCGATAAAAACCTAGATCTAGCTCCTGATAATGTGCGTAAACCTCTTTTCGCATATCGTACTCTATCAGACGAGACATCACAATGATGGTCTGCCTCGTGAAATACATGAAAATACCCATGATAATAGCCAGAATGAGCACGAGAATCCCAAAAAACAATAATGTCTCTGCAACGTAGCCATAAAAAACAGACTGAGACTCAAACCCGCTAAGGTTTTGATACAACTGGAGGTTTTCAAAGACTAAATCCAGCGCCTCCCGGATGATTTGGGGCTGTAATACCTTGAAATAATTAGAAGCCGCGACAAATATGATGCCCCAGAAAAAATGCCATTTGTAAATTATAAAATACCGATTGAGTCCTCGTAAATGCTTCAAAATGTGTTTTATGTCTTAGTGTAACTATAACAATAACAATGGCTTGCGGGCATGAGGTCATAAAACATTCGACCTTATCCCTTATCTTTGGCAAATCTATAACAAAATTTGCTTTTTATGGGTCAGATAACTACCCTGGATGAATTCATCGTCCGACGCCAACGTGACTTCAGCTTTGCAACAGGCGAACTGACGGGTTTGTTGCGCGATATAGGTGTAGCTGCTAAAATTGTTAACCGGGAAGTAAATAAAGCGGGCCTCATCAATATTTTAGGTAAAGAGCAATTCTCAAACGCTTCCGGTGACGAGGTGCAAAAGCTCGATGTTTATGCGAATAAGCGCATGATTGAGTGCTTGAAAAACAGTGGAGAGTGCGCCGGAATAGCTTCGGAGGAGAATGAATCTTTTTTCCCTTTGCCCAGTGTTGAAGACCGGGCGGCCCAATATGTTGTCGTATTTGACCCCCTCGATGGATCATCCAATATTGATGTGAATGTCACAGTGGGTACCATTTTTGGGATTTATCGCCGGATCTCCTCTAGTTCGATTCCCGTTCAGGAGAAGGATTTCCTTCAGGCCGGCACGAGTTTAGTCGCCGCCGGATATGTCATTTACGGAACTTCAACGATCCTGGTGTATTCCACCGGCAAAGGCGTGAATGGCTTTACCCTGGATCCCAGTATTGGTGAATTCTGTCTCTCTCACGCGAATATGCGCATACCGGATACGGGAAAATATTACTCCCTCAACCAGGGATACTTCAAAAAATTTAAGCCTGAGTTTCAGGCCTATATCAATTACTGCCAGGATCAGCACCTCAAACTGAGATACATTGGATCCATGGTAGCTGATGTGCATCGCACGCTTGTCTATGGCGGGGTGTTTGCCTATCCGGAGACTTTGGATACCCCCAGGGGAAAATTGCGTTTATTGTACGAGTGCAATCCACTCTCCCTGATTATTGAGCAGGCAGGGGGAATGGCGTTTGATTTGGAAATGAATAGAATTTTGGATATTCCCGTCACAGAATTGCATCAAACCACCGGCATCATTATGGGCTCCCCCAACATGATTACCACAGCCCAGAAAATTATTGGGGATCATCGATCGGCTGATTAGCCAAATTGTCGCTTGTCGTTTCCTCTGTGCTGTAACTAAAATCTAAATATGGAGCCAGGCGGTCGAGCATCTCCTGGTCTATACCGTGCATGCCTTTCAAGTTGGATATCGGATAGTGTTGATGCTTGTAGTTGTATAATCGACGGGCCAGATTCCAATCGATGTAGGGATGTTTCACCAAATCTTCTACCTCGCATTCATTAATCTTCAATTTGCGAATAGGGCGTGACGTAAAGGTAACCCGCGGTTCAATTTCAATGAGGGTTGTTTCCGGCAGTCCATATACGTCCTTCATTTGCTCGGGAGAATCAAAGCCGCCCAGCGCTTCGCGAAAGCTGGTGATGCGAGATGCATAGGAAGGGCCAATGCCGGGCAGCTCCTGAAACTCTTCCTCACTGGCTGTATTGATGTCTAATAAGGGGAGCCGAGCAGTATCTATAATCAATGCCGGCTGCAACCGCTGTACGCGCTGACTATCAATGTGATAGATTTTATATAAGTCCTCCTTCCGGTAAAAAGGTCCCACTTTCCTCCGATAGGCTATGATGCGATGCGCAACGCTTTCGTCAAAGCCCAGTTGCTTCAAATCTCCTGCATCACAGGAGTTGAGTTCCACCGGAGTAGTTGGCTTCTGATTGCGTCTTCTATCTTTTTGTTCCGGCTCAGTCGGCTTTTTGGCTGTTGATGCTTTTTCAAAGGATTTTTCTTTCTTTTGTTGCTTTGACCACTGCCAATCTCCTTCCCGCCCAGCAACCCACTGACTGTCGATGCCATAAATACTGTAAATATCATCCACACTCGAGAATTTACCTTTGGCCGATCGGAATTTTACCCACCGCCTGGCTACATCAGAGCTGAGCCCGTTGGCGATCAATTCCTTTGCGCTAACCTCATTGGGATCGAAAGGCGCCAAAGCTTCGCTTGATTCTTTTTTATCCTCCGAACCTTCTTCTTCTCCGGAATCGCTGTCCTCAAATTCTGAGATTACTTTTTCTACAACAGCGTCCCCATTATTTTCCGGTAGATAATACGGCGAAAGGCAAATTAGTAACAAACAAATCGTCCAAAGCGTCAATCCCCGACGCTCTTCCCGGGTGAAATACATCATAAATAATAATCATTAACTCAATAATCATCCTTTAGTGTATTCAGAAGGGGCCTTCGTTCCCACTTTTACGAGATTTTTCAACAATTTTCATCACCTTCAGTTACTTCTATAAACTAATGAAAACCCATATTCTGCTCCTGTTTGCCATCCTGTCCGCTCCTCTTGTTTACTCCCTCTATGCACAGTCTCATAACCCACTATTGGAATTCAATCAAAAGCGGCTGAATCATCAGAAATCAGCGATGATTGTGCTGGGCAGTTGGGCTGCAGGGAATTTGGCTTCGGGAGCTATTTTTCAATCCCGCCGTTCCGGGGTGGAAAAGCATTTTCACCAAATGAATATGGGCTGGAATGTGGTGAATTTGGGCATTGCCACTTTGGGCTATTGGCGGGCAGGTAGAAAAAATCCTGAAGATGGCACCCTGGCTTCTTCTCTCCGGGATTTCAACTCTTACCAAAAGACTCTTTTATTCAATGCCGGCCTGGACCTTGGGTATGTGGGCGGCGGGCTCTATTTAATGGAGCGCTCCCGACGGTTTTCAGGCAAAAAGTCCGATCAGCAAAAAGGATGGGGTCAATCCATTATTCTTCAGGGCGCATTTCTTTTTACTTTTGACCTCATAGCCTATTGGACATCAGCCGGGTACGCAAAAAATATTCGTCCTATGATGACTTTAGATCCTCAATGGGGACAAGCACAATTGGGTTTTCGGCTCTCTTTTTAAAATATTTTGGGCGAGCCCCCGAGAGCCCATGCTCCACAAGGAATGCAGGTGGAAGTATTTATTTGTTCAACCCACGGCTATTTTATTTTACCGCCACCGGCTCTCGGGGTCGGGCTGTGCAGGGCTCCACTGTTCGTTCGGTCCATCAGCTTCGCTGACGGACCCGCCTGGCGGCGGCCCTTTCCATCCCTCTCGCAAATGCATCTCATTCCTATTCATTCTTAGTTGAGGATTTCTGCAGTTCTTGAATCGCTTGTATATTTCGATACATCTAATACATTAATATGGTGAACAGTATCGACTGGATAGGCCTGCTTCAGGACGTTCCAGTTTTTGAGTTCTTCGCCCTTTTTATCTCTTCCTACATGGTCAATGACAGTGAGTTGCGGACCTACTTTGATGAGCGTACAGACTTTATCCTCCGGCAAGTTGAGCTGCCGAACCTCCGTTTTTGTCTTTTCATACTGAGTCAATAGAATAAAGGCGGTGGCTGCAATGGTTATGAGGTGAAGTTGCCGAAAAAAGGCTGTTTTGTTGCTTATATAGAGGAGTCGAACGCCCATACCTACCAGCAGAAATAGAAAAAACAAAAAACTCAAGGGGAAGTATTCCCAATTCATGGTCGGCAGGCCCTCTGAGCCCAATATTTCCATGATGTTCATCCACGATTGATTGCCCCAGCTAATTACTGAACCAATGATCCCCGCCATCCAGGAAGAAATACTGCCGGTGAACACCAAACTCCATCCTCCAATAAACAGAAAAACGGCCAAATAAGCGGCGGGCACACTAAACAGCCAGAACAACAAGGGAAAGCTGCCAAAATGATAGAGTAGCAGCGGCCCAACGCCCATTTGAGCAGCAAAGGACAAAGCCATGAGGGTCGTTAGACTTTCGGGAAGAAATGAAATTCTAAGAAATAGATCCTGCCAAAACTTTTGAGTGAGTATTATTCCAATCATGGCGGCAAATGATAGCTGCGCGCCCAGATCTAATAGGACAAAAGGATTCCATAGGAATAGAATCAATGCACTCAGCCCCAAAGTATTTAAGCCGGTTGCCGGACATTTGCAATAGCGCCCGATGAAATATATACTGACCATAAGGGCAGCCCGGGTCGCAGAAGCAGCAAATTGACAGAGGGCAACGTATAGCCACACCAATAATAGGATAATAATGAGCTGAACTGCCTCTCTCCATTTTCTGCGCGGGAAAAAGCGTAAAATCAAAAACTGACTAATCCATACCAATAAACCAACATGCATGCCGGAGACAGCGAGAATGTGAGCCATGCCGGCATCGGCAAACTGACGACGCAATTCCGGATCCAAATCTCGAGTATCGCCAAACAAAATCGCACGCAAGAGGGATTGGGTGATGCTGTCTGTGTAGCTGTTGAGTGATTCTATCTTTTCTGCCCTCCACTCATTTAGACCCTGACTCAGTGAATTGGTAGTACCTTTATCGTGAGTGTAATCCACAAAAGACGGAATGTAGATGGTGTAGGCAATGTTTTTCTTCCTTAGGTACGACCCAAAATCAAAATCGCCGGGAATCTTCGGTGGGAGAGGAGGGCGAAGCGAAAACGAACCAGTTAAGGTGTCCCCGCTCGACAGTTCTTGCGAACCCTCTCTCCGTTCTATCCAGTAGTAGACTTTGACTTTTTTTCGAATAGAGTCTGCAATCAGGGTCTGTCCCATTCCACGCCATCTCTTTTTCTTTGCATCCCATTGGACTTCTTCCACTACCAGTTGTTGGCGATACGCTACATCTTCCTCAATTTGAATGGAGCCATTATACACTTGATCTGCCAACTGAAAGCAGGAGTACCCCAAAACCCCGATCATGGGATAGAAAAGGTAAGGCCAAAGGGACCGATATCGATGCGATAGAAGGAGAGAAAGCCCGCATGCCAGTAGAAAGTAAGGAGAAATTGTTCCATGGGGAAACCACAAATAGATTGCCCCTCCAAATAGAAGTGGGAGCACAAATCTCAAGGTGGGCACCTC
>JAWLFI010000092.1:0-10713 GCA_041685645.1 Saprospiraceae bacterium
TTGGATAGAGAAGCCTATTATGTTATGGTAATACTTTGAGAATTGAGGCTGAAATGAACAAGTAGAAATATTGCTTTCACCTTAAGTTGACGCGTATGCGCGCAAGGGGGCGAAAGGGCCGGAGCGCAGCGAACGGGTCTGAGGTTCAGCCGCGATGAAATGGCGGCTGACTGAGGACGGAACCCCGATAGCACGCGGTCTCGCCGAGGCCCCGACGGGTTAAAGAAAAAATATGTTTGGCCGCTGGCCGAGGCGAGATGCGCCCAAATTCTTAAAAGAAGAGAACAAAATCAGTGAGATCAATGAAAGGATTGTGCGCTTATGTGCTTACCTTTGTTGCAAAGCGAACTTATGAAATTTTTAGTGCTGGTCGCGATATTGTATCTGGTGTATCGATTTTATATTCGATCTAGAAAGCCCTTGGATCAGGGGCCGGCGGATGATTCGCAATATATTGATTACGAAGAAATTGAAGAGGATGACAAAGAATGAACAGGGCGAGCGGGCGATTACGGATTATATTCTGATGAGCAATCAGCAATTGCTGGCGATGAATAAGCCGGGAGGTATGGCGGTGCAGTCGGACAAAACCGAGGATATGTCGCTGCATCAGCTCGCGGAAATCTACTGTAAACATCCGGTGAAGGTGGTGCACCGCATCGATCGGCCGAGTAGTGGTGTGGTGGTTTTTGCCAAAAATAAGAAAGCGGCGATGGAGTTGAGTAAGCAGTGGAAAGAGGGACTGGTGTCCAAATACTATTTGGCGGTGGTGAAGAAAGGGCAGCTGCGAACAGGGCTATGGGAGGATTTGCTTTGGCACAATACAAAGAATAATAAGTCTTACGTGGTGGATCACATGGATGATGGGGCGAAGGTTGCAAAGATGGAAGTGGAGCAGTTAGGGGAGATCGATCGCTATCAATTGCTGGGTATTGAGTTGATTACGGGGCGTCACCATCAGATTCGTGCGCAACTGGGTCATGCGGGGTTCCCGATCAAGGGGGATGTAAAATACGGGGCGAGGCGGGGCCATAAGGACCGCAGTATTCGCTTACACGCGTACAGTCTGTCTTTCAACCATCCAATAAGTGGGGAGCGAGTAGAATTAAAGTCGACGGTGCCGGCCGATGGGGTGTGGCAGGCTTTCGATGAGTTGCTGCCGGAGCTGGGCCTCTTCCGGAAGATGGATTAGTCGCGGGTGATCTTGTCCCACCACTCACTTCATCTCCGCTTCGTTCGACTACGATCACCACGACGAAATGAGCAGGTGTTTTCCTTCCTACATCCCATACAATCCACCCCCAGAGCGCAACATGACCCTGATAGTGAATTCGTCCTTCCTCATATCCTTGCAGCCTCCAGATAAAACCAGGGTTGATAAAAAGAAGCAGAAACATCGGGCGACTGATTGACCAGGAAATAGCGGCCGGCCACCTCCCTTCTATGCCGAAAGACGGGCATAACAGCAGTCAGTGGATCCCCGGCATCCAGGCCACACAACAAGTAGTCGTAGCCATCATCTTTGTGCGCTTCCAAAATGGTAGAAACAAGACTTTGGAAAATAGCAGAATCGCGATGGGAGATGAGGATGGTGTGCAGGTTTAAATATTTCAACACCGAACCGGAAGGGGGCAATGTTCTTCCGCCGCTGAGCTTTGCAAATACATGGTAAAACGGCTTGAGGATTGAATATAATGTAGAATACCCCACAATTCGGGTTTGCTTAAATGCCGACTGATCCCACACGCCACAGACACCGACAAGGGTGTCCCCGCGGAAGGCCAGAAAATAATCGCGAATTCGGAGCCCCCTGTAATATGCACGCCCCAAGTCGCCCAAATGATAGACGGGGAAATAGTTGATTTTTTTACTCTCAACATCTATGAACTCTTGCATCTGAGGAATATCTGCGTCTGTGGCGCGCCGAATTTCGCAGGTATCCCCTGCCCTGCGGGCCGACTGAAAACCAATGAGATGACTGATATATCGTCCGGCGGAATGATAGCTCGGTAGCTGATTTCTGTACGGGCTATCCTCCAGACGTTCAATCATGCTCAGCATGTGATGATTATCTCCAAATACAATCGTCTGAGCAGGCAAGCCGCCCGGGGTCAGATTGAGTTGGCGGACAAATCGCACCATTCGAAAAAGAAGTGCGCTACCCTGAATCTCCGGATGAATCCGCAAATCACATAAATACCGGATATCGACTTCCTCCCCACGGTAATACACTTTTCGAAACCCTATATTAAAGACTCCAACGACGCTCTCATCCGCTGTCCTCAGACAAAGATATACCTCCGGTTGATGACATTGAATGGCCGAGCCTGTGTAATAATTCGGCTCGCGCTCCAATGCCAGTGAAATATTGCCGGAAACAGGCAACTCACAGAGCGCGCGAAGCTGTGCATCGTATGCCGGAGAGTATGCTATGATTTCAATTCTCGCCATATCAGTATCCCAATAGTTCTTTTAATGCCCCGGGCTGAAATAGCACAGGTATTTTTGCATCGCCCTCTTTGATTTGGTGCTTTTGACAATAAAACTCAAATAGTCGCTGGTGGAACCCCCGGGACATCACCACCGGCTCCAGGGGGATGAGTTGACCATTGGTTATCGCCTGACCGTAGTACGGATTCTCTCTCAGATAGTCCTCCATTCGCCGGCTCAGGGAAACAGTCTCTGACCGCTCCAAATCTCCCTCGATCAAGAGTAAGTAACCGGCTTGCCTTTCCTGAACCCGCCCGTACAAATGCATGCCCTGTATCGCCTGACTGGCTTGGTTTTTTATCTCTAAAAATATATCGGGCAACAGATTGGCGTTGAGTTTCTCGCCTACCAAATCCGAAACGGATGCCCCCCGGCCAATAAACTCGAGGCATGGTAAGCTATCCTGATAATCCACACAAGTGACCCAGTCTCCGGTACAGTAGCGGTATAAGCCCCCTCCAGTCGTGATTATCACTTCGTAGTCGGACCCTATTCTCAACTCATCGGCCAATACCAGAGAACCGTCTTGTACATCTCTAAACTCAAAAAAATGAGAAGTGTAGGCCAGGACGTGTCGATCGAATGACATGGGAATACTCACGATTCCCTCTGTGGAAAGCAAGCCTTTCCCCTGAATGTCCACAGCGCCTAAAATGTCAGATATGTCATCCAACCAGAGTTTAGCCTGCGACTGCGTCCAGCAACTCAGCAACTTCAATTGAGGAAATAGATCCAGGAAAGTAAAGGATCCCCGGCAAATTGATGTGACCTCTTGCCTTCTCCAAGGAGCAATCGATGGATCGTCCAATATCTCATCTACATTTTCCCGTAAAAAGGCATGCAGCCGAAGGAGAAAGTTGGGACTCCACACGGAGATGAATCTCAAATTCTTTCGCTGAATGAGATTTCGCCAGCTCGTCAGGTAAAACTGGTGTGGGGAATTGTTGTGTTTTTCATCGGGCGAAGGGACCAGCATCCTCTGCATCAATCGCGCAGTCAACGGGTGAAAATAGGCCGTATCGCTAGTCGTCCCTACCGAAATACCGCCGGGAGTCAGACCCCGGTCCTTCATTTGAGGCGAAACTGACCAATAGGCCGGCCCGTCAAATACGCCCCGGCGGGTGCGATACAGATCATTCATCCACACATTAACTGCCGTTTGAAACTCACTTTTCAGCTGAGCCGTGTAAGGGATGAGCTTTGACATGCGAGTGGAACCGGAAGTGGTCTCAAAAAAGGCCGGTCGACCGGGAAATAAAATATCTTCCTCCCCATTCGAAATCTGCTGAATGTAAGGATCCAGCATCTCGTAATTTTCTACTAAGGGGAGGGTGGCGGCGAATTGCCGATAATCCCGTATGTCTTGAAAGCTATATTCTCTGCCTATGGCAGTGTCTTGATTCAAGGCAAGTAATTCCATCAATTTTCTGGACTGAACAGCCGCCACTTCGTTCATATTACTTTTAAAGTATGCGTAGTCCCTGTAGCCGGCCAGCAGCCAGCATCGATTCAAAATTGTTGACATCATTTCTTATCAATCCAACGGTTCATCCCCTCGAGAAGGTAGTCTTTCGCAGAGCGCTTAAAATTATCGGGATGCAACTCCGCTACGCAAACGAGTTCATCGCCCCGATAAAATTCCGGGTTTCTCTCCAGAAAAAACGCAACATGTGAATTATTTTTTCGGGCATAAGTGCCCTGAGCCAGTTCGGATGACAATGAGCCGGCATCGGAGTCGAACTTCAGGACGCCTGCTTCAGGCTGCCAGTAACCGGGATAAAGAAAAGTGGAAACGCGCTCAGCAATGAGCTTCAAATCACCGTCCTGCGACTCACTTTTGACAGAGGGGTAATACTCACGAAAAAAGAGCGGCAAGTACATATAGGTTCTATGCCCTTTGGACAACAGGTACCAGTACCAGTGCTTCGACCGATCCGTAGCAATAATTTCCCCTACAGCAGTGCACCAACCTTTCACCATCACCAGCGAGCCCCAATGATCCGGCGAAATAATAGTATCGCCGGAGAAGAGAATGTGGTAATCTTCCGTGCCGGAGTCTTTGGGATTGATGGCAAAAGTCGTAAATCCCTGAATGACCTCTTGCTCGTCCAGGATTAGACCGACCATCTGTTTCTGATCGAGATCGCGCTCAAACACAGGTCGCTCCATGAAGGAATAACTGGCGGCCATTAACTCAAACATCCGTTCCTTTTGCCTCGGCAAAAGACGACTCACATCCAGGGTCTTAAATGTCAAATTCGCTTTCATAAATCAAAAAATATCAAAGGGATGAAATTACATCGGGCTCAAATTTACCCTCAAACACTTTATTCACATCCGCTTTCAGTTTCCGATCGACGTATTGATTGAGCAAATTAAATATCGGGTGCGACAACTTTGGTCCCGACACTATTTTCGACTGATAATCCAGAAACTGTTCTCTCATTTCAGGCTTATAATTCATTATGTTATTGTAAAATAACGCGCCATCCAAAGAAATCTTTTCCTTGCACAGCGCCCTCCCCAACGAGCGCACGTGATTCCCCACTTCGGAACAACACATCGTTTTATGCCGCCAATAGGGAGCAAAACTATAGGCATTTTCCATTCTTTGCAAGCCAAAGCGGGACTTATTCGCCGCATTAAACATCGGAACATCTTCTATGCGCACGCTAAAAGTAGCCAGAAAATGGAAATCCGGTCGGGCTTCGCGCATAAAATCCAAAGTGTCCTGTAAGGTCTCCTCGGTTTCGCCCGGAAAGCCAACGATCAGTGAAATCAGACTACTCAAACCGTATTTCCTGCAATTCCGTATGGCTTCCAAATTGTTCTCCACCGTGCATCGCTTGTTCATATTGTCCAGCATTTGCTGATTGCCGGATTCCAGGCCAATCTGCACCTGATGAGCGCCGGCTGCTTTCATCAATTGAACCACAGCAGGATCCGTCAGATCATCTGCTCGCGCATAGCACACCCATTTAATTTTTGAGTTCTGCTCCAGGAGTAGTTCGCAAAATCGAATCAATCTTCTCTTTGGCATAGTAAAGAGAGAGTCCAGGCAGGTAATGAATTCCGCGCCCAGTTCGTCTTCGTAATGCTTCCAGTCAGCGGCCATTTTTTCGGCACTTTTATACCGAAACTTTTTATCGTCAAATAAAAACGGATAGTTACAAAAACTGCATCGATATGGACAGCCGCGAACGCTTTCGTAATAAATATGATGCATTGCTCGTCCGTGATATTTCACAGCTACCCTCCAGTCCGGCCTGGGCAATGCATCCAAATTCTTACTGTCGGGGACGCCACTAAATAGCAAGGTAGTGCGTCCTCTTTCGATTATGCGCCCATTGGGCGGAGGCACCAACGCTTGAAAACCGGATTTTATCCAGTCGGCCAATACGGGCACCAAAAATTCTCCATACCCGACGGCCATGACGTCCACCAGGGGATCGCCCGACCAGTTCTTGTACAGACTTCCACACAGAGCGCCCCCTATAATCAGGCGATTGTGGCTCCGTTTCAACCTTTTCAAAAGAGGCATCATTTCACTCATGTCGTGCAACAAGGTGGTAGAGGCAAACACGACCGAGCTTTCCTCCAGCAGGACTTCGACCTTCTCTCGCTCTGAAAACAACTGGTCATAGGTGATAGCTTCAAAGGAAATTCCTTCCCGATATAGCAAGTCCGCAATCACCACCTCCGTTAATTCCGGTATCGGATCATGCTCCTCATCCATATAGCTGGCCACCTCTGCGGGCTTTGCGCTCATTTTGTCGTACAACAAGAGTTCGGCAGTCACCAATTTAATTTTAGTCTCCAACCAATGCGATTTCGAGGACTTCAACTGCATATACTGCTTCCTCAATGCCGTCCAGACCGATTTTTCCCCGGCGTGCAGCAAGCCACCCGTCACGATCAGCACTTTTTGATCTACCTTTTTCATACCCAAAACTCTATTTCTTTCTCAATGGGCTTCGGCGCGTGCGAGACAGTTTCACTCCTGGCGTACTTGCGCAGTGACTCTATGTACAGATGCATGGTATCACATTGCGTTGATCGGTATTCCGTACCGCCAAACCGACGGACATTCTCGCCGTGAATGTCCATGATCCAGACATCCTGATTGATTACCTTTCGGGTATAAAGGCCCAGCGCCAGGCGAGCCAGAGGAGTTAGCCACCCAAATTTATAACTGATCAGCGTATAGACTACCGTCTTAAAGGGCGAGATCGGCGTACAGGTACTCGTTATGATAAATCCCCGCTCATTTTTCCCAAAAATATAATCCACCCGGGTTGTATTGGGCATGTAAAAATTGTCCGTGTGCTGCATCGGCAGGCCTTTGGGATTCACCAGCCAACCCGAGAAACCGATGGAGTCATTCGGCTGATCATAAGACACTAATACGCTATCCGGCCTCCGTTCCACCTTAGCTTTAATACAGATTTGTTTTCTATCCCGGAACCAGCCCTTATGCACAAAAACGGTATGAGGTACATCCATGAAGTTTTCCACCAAATCCGTCACATTATTCTTAAATGTAGTGACCATATAATAACTTCTCCAGCCGTACTCATCCATCACCGGCATCGGGAAGGGTTCCTCCTCGGGCGCACCCTTTCGGCCCATCCAGACCCACACCAGCCCATGCGCTTCCGCCGTCGGAAATTGCCGCACGCGCTTATTCGGTATTCTTTCACTATTCGGCCCCTCAGATGGAATTTCCACACACTGCCCGCCGCTGTCATAAGTCCAGCCATGATAGGGACATACTATGCAATCCTTCACCACCCGCCCCTTGCTCAGCGGTGCATTTCTGTGATTACAGCGATCCAGAATGGCGTGAACACTACCGTCTGTCTTGCGCCAAATGACAATCGGCAATTCGAAAATTGTCACCGCTACGGGCTTCCCCTTCTTAAAATCGCGGGACCGTCCGGCGGCATACCAGTGCTCCACTAAATTTCCCGAATTATCGTACATCATAAATATTCATTATTAATTCTCTTTTCATATTTTTTTGGGCATCACCCGGAGAGCCCTTCAGCATCGCCCAGGGCGACGCCTGCGGGCTCTCCGGGTCGCTACGTTCCGGGCTATCGGTCTCGTCTTGCAGACGAGACTCCTGCGGACCCTTCACATCGCTGATGCAATTCATAGAAAACTTTTCGTTTCTCTCTTCGTCGCGCTGCACGCTTTGTTTCTCCATTTAAATTCCACAGGAAAACAAGCAAGTTATTTATATTTAATTTTGGATCAATACGACTCTCGATAGAAGCGTGATAGGCCGAATATGCCGACCAGTGCAGATGAGGCTTCAAATGATGCGCCGTGTGATACCCATTGTTGAACGTCAAGGCATTCAGCCATTTCCCCGTAAAATTTCGAGCGTGGTCATAACTCGATTGCGGATCACAGCCACTGTGCTGCAGATAATTAAACCCAATCAGTAGAAACTGAGCCAACACATTGGGCAAAAGGATAAATACAAGAGTATTCCAGGGATGGTAAACCAGCATCAGGATGTAAGCTCCGTATAACGCGATCGATTCCCTCAGAATCCTCGTCCGCCGGGCCTTGCTGCCCCTCAATCGGAGGTACTGCCTTTTTCCCTGTATATATCGATAGGGCGTTACCAAAATATACTTCAACAAGCCCAAAAAGGGATTCAAGTGTTCAAACGGTTTCGTATGCCCCCAATCCCGTCGGCCATTGCCTTCCCGGTGATGATTGGCAAGGTGCACAATCTGTATGCTGGAGAAAGTCGTTCCGCTAAAAGCATCCATCAGATACTCAAAGCAACGGTTCTGCCACTTCTCCTTGAATATTTTGTGATGCAGGTGATTGTGCTTAATGGCAAACAGCAAAAAAACTAAGCCCGCAAGCGGGAACATAAGGTAAAAATGATGCTTCGAAGCCAAAAGCCAGGCCAGCATTCTCAGCGTGACAATACTCGCGAACATCAGTAATGGATACCTATCTTTTTTATTATTTATCATCATATATAAAATTAAATATCATCCGTTCTCCTCTCCTCAGTGAATCAATCCTATACATTCGAAACCGAGCCTTTGAAACAGCTTCATTACACCTGTAAATATCGGGTCGTGTCCACTTTCAATGGTTAAGATAGGAAAAATCTAATGAATTTGGAATTTCTATGGACCTGCCCGGCACTTCCAGACTTCTTTTACCCATTGACCATTGACTCAAAGCCGGACGGACAATCCAAACTTAATCTCTTTGGGTAATTCGAAGTCCTCAATGACTTCTCCCGTCTCTTCATCTACAAGTCTGCGCACCTTATTGCTTTCCTTGAGGTGTTTCTCCCTCTCTTTTTTCTCCTGTGTCAGCTGTTGGATCTGTTCATCAATACGGCTCCACTGCTCATCTACAGAAAAGTCCCATTTCGTCCGCCTCGAGATATTCAACTTCGCATTATCGTATTGAAAGGACTTCTGCCCCTTCTCGGACGCTTTTTCTAATGCCGGCTTCTTCAGGTGCTGAATCAATCCTTTGAGATAGCTCTCATAGCGCTTTAGCTCAATATACACTTTGAGTAAGTCGTATTTCCCACTGTCGATGACAGCCTGACCGTTTTCCTTGGCCAATGCCAATATTTCTCTCTTTTCCAAATCCCTTTCAATAGTTCCTAATTGTCTTACGAGCTTGCCCATGATTCAATTTTTTACATTCTTTAGTACCTAATCCATAATTATAATCCCTGATTTTAAATCAATTACAAAAACAACAGGCGGATTGTTCTTTTATTATAAAACCCAACTTTGGGTATTATGATTTGAATAGTATCGAAGATTCTTCAATGAAATCCCGACATGGCTTTATTGTTCATCACACTTTAAACACTTCATCACAGATAGGTGGTGCAGAATGCATTTTGTCTTTGAATAATTTCGGGGATTAACCCTTTGTCCAATCGCTATTTTCAATCCATTATTAAAACAGACCACCCTGCTTACCATAACATTTATCAATAATAAGAAAAAGTGTGCATCTCAACAGCACAACCGGCGCTATTGGAAGCAGGCATTTTCCGGAATATGCATTTTTTACCGCGGGCCCGAGTACCGCTTTAGCGGCAGACGAAGTGAACGCTAAGCTTTTCTTGCCAGCACTTTTCTCTAACTTGCCGCCCTCTGCAATCATTGCGCTTTGATCTACCTCTTGTGAACTATTCGTCGCACCCATGACCGGCCTTCTGCTTTGAAGTGCATAAAGTAAAGTCCTTGCGCCAGATCTTCAAACTGCAAGCGCGATCCAGGCTCGACAATATCCCCCTCACTGTGAAGACGACCTGTGACATCAAAAACCTGATACTCCAAAGCTCCTAAATTGCGGTTATATTCCACTGTAAAGTCGAACTTGAAGGGGTTGGGGAAAATCGTGGGTCCTTCGTCAACGATAGAGATAGATTCGTGCTTTCTCACCTCTTCGTAATTACTCCGAACCGTAAACGTATCAGAAACATAGGCTAAGCTGTCCCCCAGTGCATAACGAAATAACATTTCTTGCTTGAAAATGGGTGAATGAATCGTGAGTGTATCGGTATCCACCCCTCTAAAAGTGGGCGATTCCTGTAAATCTACGAACTGGCCATTTTCCAAGACTTGCCACTGCGTTGATGTATATACGTGTTCTCCGACGACGCGGAACTGGGCAGAATCACCATAGGACAGTCGCTGCTCCTCCATAGGGTATCCGGACATCACCTCATTAGCTCTCTCCATGTGAATTTCGACTTTGCACTGATCGCCTGACCAGCCATCCGTTATGAGGCCGTAGTGCTGCCCGGCGGTGGTTTTTAGCCCAAACATAATCGTATCCTGATATGGCATTTCGCTCCAATTGCAAGAGGTCAAAAGTACATCCGGCGTGGGTTGTGTGCCATCTGGATTAGCAGGGTCGTATTGAATGTCGTTGGGCAATTCGTAGATGGAAAACTGAGCCCCCACATTGTCTATACAGTCTGTAATGCGAATCTCAAAAGTGATGCTGTCGTAGGGTAAAGCAAAAACCAGCCAGGCCGGATTGTGAAAGGAGACAGTTGCACAGCCCGGCCAGGGAAGGGCTGCCGGGGGATACGGTGGTCTCATGTCTAAACAATAGGTGTGCAAGGTGGCCGTATCATAAATCACTTCCGCCTGATCGTAAAAATACGGCGCTTCATCGTCACAATTGTTTTGCGCTTGAAGGGAAACCGCG
>JAWLFI010000268.1:0-2582 GCA_041685645.1 Saprospiraceae bacterium
TGAAATTGAACTCAGAGACATTCATGAGACGGAAAAAAAGGTGGAATATCCCGTATGCATAGGTGGAGAGCGAAAATGCCCGGTTGAAGACAGCGGAGGTCCTCCCGGCTTTTCGATGATGTTAGAAGCACTCAATAATCCAAAGCATCCCCAGTATGACGAATATAAAGAATGGTTCCCTGAGGATTTCGATCCCAGTCACTTTAACCGCAAGTTTGTCAATAAAGAACTAAAGTCAAAGAATTATGGCGTGATGGAAAGTTGGATATAAATAGCACCGCTGACGAGAATCATGACATCTGACCTGGGTCATTCAGCTTATGTTCATTACCATTTTTGAAATTTGCGTACGCTACCCTCCAAAAGGAAAAAATAACTGCCCGGCGGCAAGGGAGCAACGTTCAAAACACTTTGTCCGGGAGGTAGGCGCCCCTCTTTGACGATCTGACCGAATATATTCCAAATCTGATAATCAGCCGACCATCGACCGGAGTAGTCGACGATCAGTTGGTTGCGAACCGGATTGGGAAAGAGGCTTACAGGCTCACCGGAAACAGGGGCCGCTGTGACCGAACTGATAATTGTGCGGGGGGATAAGCGACAATCCGTAGTCTCCCCTTCTGCGTAGCGCTCCTTAGCCGGCAGATACTGTGAATGCTGGAGTGCCCCCTGCCCTATCACAGGCCATTGGTCATCTGCCCAGTAGCCGGGCGTTTCGAAGCGATATAAGCTCGGTACAGTCACCGGGGCCGTCCCATTGGGGCGCCATTGACCCCGCACCCAGTTTCCATGAGTGATATTGCCGTTTCCCAACAAAATATATAATCCACGGGCAAAAGATGTATTTGTGATCTCATTACCCAGAACATGCGTGCTGTCCGTACCCGAACCGGGACTCATAAACATGCCATACCCATCCGCCCGATTCCGAAAAAAGGTATTGTGCGGGCCATTTAAGCCATGAGAGGCATCGACGACGATATTTTGGACGAGATTTCCCTCGAACAAGTTCCCGTATGGATAATTCCCGTGAGCGACCAACTCGCCGGCGGCATCAGAAGGTAAGCTCACATCGGTCCAGAACGGATCGGTTGCAAAATTATAAGCCACGACATTGGCATGGGCACCGGATTGTAGAAGTACTGCGTGGCGCAGGCGCTCGAAAACATTGTTTTCGACCAAACAGTGGTGACTGCCGGACTGCAGCACCACCCCATATCCCTGACCACCGCCGCCATAAGCATGGGCGTGATGAAAATCGCCCCCTCTAACCAAAATATGTGCGCAATTTCTCAGGTCGACATGCGCAAAATTAGATCGAATGCTCTCCACTCCGATAATCCAACTTTCAACAACGGCCTGAAAATGAATAGTTGAACTTTGACCCACAGTGGTATCCATCCGCTCAATGGAAAAGCACTGTAGACCCACTCCACGCAGGGGTGAGATGGGCCGCAATCGACCTTCGCTAGTTGAGGGGACAGAAATGCGAAGGGATTCGGTAAAGAAAACCGTATCGGACTCAACTTTCTGAATCCGGCACAAGCCACCTGCAGTGCCTTCCGCCCAGGAAGAGGCCATCAGATCGGCATCGTCAAACTGCAAATGCACCCAATCTGAGGTGGGTTCCCACACTTGATCCAAAACTACAAATGAATCTCCACGGCTCACCGCATCCGTTATAAAAAGCTCCTCTCCGGTGTACTGCCCTCGCACTTCGATCGCATTCTGAATACGCCCGTCCAGATCAAATTGAAGGCGGGTGCCCGTTCCTTGTCCTTTGAGAACGAGGCCGTCTCTTAAACGGAGCTGTTCCTCGAAGCGAATCGTCCCGGACGGAAAAATCACCGTTCCCGCAGTAGGGAGCGCTGCAATCGCATCCGCCAGAGCATCATCTGCCGGAAGCTGTCCCGTCGTATCTACATTGTAATCTGCCAGGAAAACAGAATCTCCATACACGGGAATGGAATCTGACAGCCCTGCTAAGGGCCATTGGTAATCGGGAATGGAACTGAGATCTTGACTTTCGCCCCCCTTACAGATGAAAAGCAACACGAAAATTACTGCCAGCTCGCCAACCCTCAAAAAGCTATGTCCTGCAAAGTCCTGCATATCTCCATTCATTCTATTCCCAAGTTACAAATTAATAGATGGAAGCGGCGCCAGCAATTGGGAAAAATGAGTATGCCAGGCTACTTTGCTCCAAAGTTTCGGGAATATCTTCTACCCTTAACGCGTGGCAGAACATAGAGAGAATCCTATCCTGAATTACTTGATTTAATGTTTGCTTGTCAAAAAATAAAGGGCACAGATTGCCTGGAGTATTTTAGTCACTGAGGCTGTCATTTTGCTATGTCTATTTATGAAGCTCTACAAATTATTACTCCCCGGCATTTACAAGACAACCCCATTTAAACAATACCTATAATAATCCTTGAAAAAGGCCCTCTCCTCCGATAAGGGATAGTAGGGGCCGGGAGCGCAGCGAGCGGGTCCCCCCAACGAGTTTGGGGGGACGGAACCCCCGCATAGCCCGACCGCTCTCCTCGAGCGCGGCATCGCGATCGAGGAGAGGGGATAGC
>JAWLFI010000269.1:0-2580 GCA_041685645.1 Saprospiraceae bacterium
GCTTGTTATAGAGGACTGAGACATAGAAAGGGACTTCCGGTGAGAGGACAACGCACTCGGACCAATGCACGTACTCGAAAGGGGCGTAAGAAGACCGTAGCAAACAAGAAGAAAGTAACTAAATAATCATTAGAAAGGGATATGGCAAAGGCAACAAAAAAGAGCAAAAAGAATGTGAAAGTGTCGGCAAAAGGATATGCTTATGTCCAGGCTACTTTTAACAATATCATCATTACATTGACCAACGAGCAGGGGCAGGTGATTTCTTGGGGAACAGCCGGTAAATCCGGTTTTAGAGGTTCGAAGAAGAACACGCCCTATGCAGCCCAAATTGCTGCAACCGGTGCTGCTGAGGAAGCAGCTTCTTTAGGTATGAAGCATTGCGAAGTCTATGTGAAAGGGCCTGGAGCAGGTCGCGAATCAGCGATTCGTGCCATAGACAATGCAGGGATCAAAGTGCGGAAAATTCGCGATGTCACGCCCATTCCTCACAATGGCTGTCGTCCTCCCAAGAAAAGAAGAGTTTAATTAGAGACCACTATTCCACTATTAAATAGAAGATATTCATGGCTAGATATACTGGACCAAAAACTAAAAAGGCAAGAGCATTTGGAGAAGCGATTTACGGCTTCGATCGATATTACGAGCGTCGGAAATTTCCACCCGGGCAGCACGGTGGTAATAAAAGACGTCGTCAAAAATCAGATTATGCTCTTCAATTGATGGAAAAGCAAAAGGCTAAATACACCTATGGTGTGTTAGAGCGCCAGTTCCGGAATTTATTCAAAGAAGCGAATCGTCGGAAGGGCGTAACGGGTGAATTGCTACTTCAATTATTGGAGGCGCGTTTGGACAACACAGTTTTCCGCATGGGTATAGCTCCTACTCGGAGAGCTGCACGTCAACTCGTGAATCATAATCATATCGCTGTGAATGGTATCGTATCCGGAATACCTTCTCATCAACTGAAAGTGGATGACATTATATCTGTACGAGGTAAAAGTCGGGGGTTGGAAGTGATTCAGGCTTCTATTGAATCTAAATCGGATGTTCGAAAATTCAATTGGTTAGAGTGGAATCCGGATAAAATGGAAGGTAAGTTTATCGCTTATCCCGAAAGAGAAGCCATTCCTGAAAAGATCAACGAACAACTAATCGTTGAGTTGTACTCTAAATAATGACGATCTCGTAATCAAAGAAAGCAATCCTAAGATATTGCTTTCTTTAATTTTCTAGCAAGACTATAAAAATCCATATGAGTTTATTGACATTTCACAAGCCTGAAAAAATTGTCCTGCAAAAAGCTACTGAGTTTGAAGGTGAATTTGAATTTAAGCCTCTCGAGCCTGGTTTCGGCCAAACTGTAGGTAATTCCCTAAGAAGGGTCTTATTATCTTCTTTAGAAGGCTACGCAATTTCTGCTGTTCGAATAGCAGGCGTAGATCACGAATTCTCTACCATAAAGGGCGTGGTACAGGATGTCGTTGAAATAGTACTCAATCTCAAACAAGTTCGATTGAAGAGAATCGATGGAAATGAGGAATTGAGCGAACCCGAAACATTATACCTGACGATCTCAGGAAAGGAAGAATTTACTGCTAATGATATTGCTGAGTCCACTAATGTTTTTGAGGTTACTAATCCAGATTTGAAGATTTGCTCCATGGAACCTTCAGTCAATTTGGAGGTGGAATTGACTGTTACTAAGGGAAGAGGTTATGTGCCCGCGGATAGCAACATTGATAAGAATGCTCCAATAGGTGTCATTCCGGTTGATGCGATCTATACGCCAATCAAAAATGTCGCTTACAAAGTTTCGAATACCAGAGTAGGTCAGCGAACTGATTTTGAAAAACTTGACTTTACCATCACTACTGATGGAACGGTGCACCCCGAAGATGCTATTAAGGATGCGTCCAGAATCCTTATTCAGCACCTTATGTTGATCACCGACGAGAATATTTCTTTCGAGGACTCTAATACCAAGAAAGAAGATGTAGTAGATGAGCACATACTACATATGCGTAAACTATTGAAGACTCCTTTAGAGGATCTCGATTTGTCAGTGCGTGCATATAATTGTCTAAAAGCTGCTAAAATCAATACCCTAGGAGAACTCGTACAATACGAAACTCACGAGTTATTGAAATTTAGAAATTTCGGAAAGAAATCGCTTGTTGAAATTGAAGAATTACTTCAAGTGAAAGGGTTGACCTTTGGTATGGATTTATCCAAGTACCAATTGGGCGACGATCAATAAAAATAATTATTGCAATAACTGAAAGGTGTTGCGAAGTACACAAAATTGTAAACCATGAGACACGGTAAAAAGCACAACCATCTGGGGAGGAAAAAAGGGCACAGAGTAGCTCTTTTGCGCAACCTTTCCATAGCTTTAATTGAGCATAAGCGAATTTCTACTACATTGGCCAAAGCGAAAGCATTAAAGCGTTTTATAGAGCCGCTTATAACGAAGTCAAAAACGAATACGACACACTCACGGAGAGTCGTGTTTAGTAATCTTCAAAGCAAAAAAGCTGTTATTGAGCTTTTTGGGCCGATTGCTGCAAAAGTAGGTGA
>JAWLFI010000270.1:0-2577 GCA_041685645.1 Saprospiraceae bacterium
GTTAAAAAGTATCCCAGGGGCAGTCCAAAGACCCAATAGGCCATAAGGGCAAAAAATGTTGGCCAGCGGACATCTTCCAATCCTCGCAGCAAACCAACGCAAACAGCTTGAATGCCGTCCGAAATTTGGAAAATAGCGGCGATTAACAGCATATTTCCCGCCATGAGAATAACCTCTGCATCTTTGATGTATAGTTTTGGAAGCTCGAAGCGCAAAAGCGAAATAACGATTGCCGTTAGAGTCATGAAACCCACTGTCAGCCAAAGAATGTTTCCTCCGGAAAATCGAATGCGACTGATGTCATTCTCTCCATATGCACGTCCCATACGAATAGCCCCTGCCGAGGATAGTCCAATACAAACCATAAAGGGGATAGAGGCTAAATTGATGGCAATTTGATGGGCTGCTAAGGGTAAGGTTCCAATCATGCCCATTAATAAGGCGGCGGCTACAAAGGCGCCTGTCTCCAATACATATTGAGTGCCCGCCGGCACTCCGATTTGTAGTATTTTTTTCACCATTTCATAATCCCAACTTCCCTTGTGTTCCACGTATTTTTTAAATTTACTATTGAGCATATAATAATAAATGGAGACTAGCATGAGGACTCGGGTAATCACTGTGGCAACTCCGGCACCGACCAACCCCCATTCGGGAAAAAATCCTGGGCCGAAAATCAGGAGATAATTCAATATGAAATTAATGGGTACACTGAGCACACCGACGTACAAAGCAGGTCGCATCCACTCCAGGCCTTCAGTGAAATTTTTGAAGTTGAGAAATAATGCTTGTGGGAGCAGACTTATAGCTAACAGATAAATATATGGCCTGGCTTCAGCAACTACGGATTCCGGTTGTCCCAGAACATATAATAGAGGGATACATAATAGCATCAATAGCCCACAGACAAGTCCAATGGCCAAAGTGATCCATGTTCCATTCCTCAGCGCTCGTCGCAAGGCCGAATTTTTATTTTGTGCACCTAATTTTGCGACGATTGGAGCGATACCCGCTGCCAGCCCAAAACAAAACGTAAGGGGAATAGCCAAATAGCTGTTGGCTAAAGCGGCAGCAGCGAGAGGCGTTGCACCCAGATGCCCCACCATCATGCTGTCAATCACCCCCAGGGCAATATAAGACAGTTGGCCAATGATAACCGGACCAGCAATTAGGAGAGATTTTCTCAGATCCTTCTTTCTCGTCATTCTGGTGCAAATCTAAAAACTTTCTCATTGGCTAATTAGCTCTAGTGTCATTACCACTAAATAAGTATAGAAAAGTCGCAGTAGATTTTTGTTCAGATCAAGGCGCGATGAAGGAGCAGAGCCTTAGCTCTGTGACTGAAGAGCAACGAAGATATGAGCAAAAAGATCAAGACTTGGTCTGTAGCGGATTTAGTGGTAATGACACTAGCATTGATTTCTTTGAACCTCTAATTGTACATCGACGGATCCAATAGCATCTTTGTTGATCGACAATTTTACTCTATCTATTCAACTCCCACATTGTCTCAGCTGTATTTATATGGGAGCTTTGGGTATCCAATTCGCCCTAAAAGTCGAAGGCAGTCAACTTTTTTAACTTTATTTGGTAGTATTGTTGTAAAAAGTAAATTGGAATGTCAGAACAAATAGTAGGTATTGATTACGATTTTATAATAGTAGGGGGAGGTCCCACCGGAATACTCTGTGGTTGGGAGTGCCAACAAGCGGGCTTATCTTATTTGATTTTGGAAAAAGGTCCACTAGTGAATTCGCTCTATCACTTTCCCGACGAAATGACTTTTTTTTCCACTTCAGTCCGCCTGGAAATAGCAGACACGCCCTTTCTGTCTCACCATCCCCGACCTACCCGAGACGAAGCTCTGGAGTATTATCGTCGCATTGTCTTAGACAACAACTTGAATATCCGCACCTTTGAAGGAGTGGATAGTATCGGTCGAGACGGAACATATTTTGCAGTGCGGAGTGAAAAAGATGTCTATACCTCCCAAGCCGTCATTATAGCAACGGGCTATTACAGTCAGCCCAATCTCATGGGAATCAAAGGGGAGTCACTGCCCAAAGTGGATCATTATTATAAGAATGCCTATCCCTATATAGGTAAAGAAGTGCTTGTAGTAGGCGCCGCCAACTCCGCTTGTGATGCAGCCCTGGAGTGTTGGCAAAAAGGAGCAAGGGTAACGATGGCCGTAAGAGGTCCGGAAATTAATCCCAGGGTCAAATATTGGATCAAGCCCAACATTGAGAATAGGATAAAAGAAGGGTCGATCCAGGCTTATTTTAACACTCAAGTGCGGGAAATTGAAGAAGAACGAGTGGTTCTAGAAAACCCGGAGGGTCGATTTGCTATCAAAAATGACTTTGTTCTGGCCTTGACCGGCTATCATCCCGACTATAAATTCCTGAAAGAATCAGGGGTAGCTATTGAAGATGACGGCGTAGATACTCCGGTTTGTGATGAAAACCACCTCGAATCGAACATCCCCAATCTCTATCTGGCCGGGGTGATTCAGTGTGGGATGAAAACTCATAAATTATTCATAGAAAACACGAGAGATCACGGAAAAAAAATCGT
>JAWLFI010000093.1:0-10523 GCA_041685645.1 Saprospiraceae bacterium
GATTCTTTCAGTCTTCGTTTTACCGATGTATTACAAACTTCGAGTATACACGGCCTATGAGTTTCTGGAAAATCGGTTCAACGCCTCCACCCGAACCCTTACCTCATCCTTATTTCTAATTCAAAGGGGCCTGGCCGCGGGAATCACGATTTATGCTCCGTCAATTATACTATCCAGTATTTTGGGTTGGAATTTGAATTTCACGAATCTACTCATTGGCGTTTTAGTCATTATTTATACTGTGGCCGGGGGAACCAAAGCTGTGAGTCAAACTCAAAAACAGCAAATGATAGTCATCATGGTGGGAATGATCGTCGCCTTTTTTAGCATACTTTCTCTCTATCCTCAGGATATCTCATTCGGAGATGCCGTTTGGGCGGCCGGACAAATGGATCATATGGAGGTCATAAATTGGGAGTTTAATTTGTCCAATAGGTACACGATTTGGACTGGTCTACTGGGAGGTACCTTTCTATTTCTCTCCTACTTTGGCACCGATCAGTCTCAAGTACAAAGGTATTTAGGTGGGAGTTCTCTAAAAGAAAGTCGACTGGGGCTTATGTTTAATGGCCTCTTTAAGATCCCCATGCAGTTTTTCATTCTCTTTGTCGGTGTCATGGTCTTTATTTTCTTTCAATTCGAAAAATCGCCATTACATTTTAATCCGGCCAATCTAAAAATCATCAACGAAACTGTAGAGGCTCAAGATCAGTTTGACGCCATCGATGGTGAATATGCCGAACTCTTTTCAGAAAAACGATCGAGTCTGTTACAGCTGATTGATCTCAGAGATTCAGGAACACCAGAGGAAATTGAAGCGCAAAGAAATATAGTCATGGACTTTCACGAGCGTGAAATGAGACTTCGCGAAACGGCAGACGAAGTCATTACCTCAGCTCGTGGAGACGCAGAAACCAAGGACAGTGACTACGTCTTTATCACCTTTGTTTTGAATTTCCTACCCATAGGAGTGGTCGGTTTATTATTAGCCGTGATTTTTTCAGCTGCTATGTCATCCACAGCCTCAGAGCTAAATGCTTTATCTACGACCACGGTCGTAGATTTATATCAGCGATACTTCGTTACAGATGCTTCGGATTATCACTACCTCAAAGCGTCGAAATTTTTTACGGTCATCTGGGGCCTTATTGCTTTGCTATTTGCGACTTATGCCTCCTTATTTGAAAATTTAATTGAAGCGGTCAATATCATAGGATCTGTTTTTTATGGAACAGTCCTCGGCGTGTTTATGGTCGCATTTTTCATCAAGTTCGTAAAAGGGCAGGCAGTATTTATAGCCGCTGTCACGGCCCAAATGATTATCATTTGGATGTACTTTTCAGAATTTTTGGATATTGCCTATTTGTGGCTGAATGCCATAGGGTGTCTGCTAGTCATAGTATTCAGCATAATTTTACAAGTCTTCGGACCTCGATCCAAACCTAAATAATGATTATTTGAAAATGGATGGCATTCCCATCATTTTGAATGTGTAAAACTTTGCGGTGGAGGTAAACTAAAAATGGCCACTGTGCATGCACAGTAGCCATTGCATTGAAATTTCAGACGAGAAGAGGTCTTATTGCATATCATCGTACACTTTCATCACAGAACGCACGTGTTCTGCTGAAGCTAATAGTGAAGCCTTTTCCTCAGGATTCAAGTCTAGTTCCAGTATCTCCTCGATCCCATTTTTGGATAACTTTACAGGAGCACCTAAATAAATATCATTAAGTCCGTATTCCCCATCCAATCTGACACAGCATGGGAAAATTCTCTTTTCATTTCTAACAATAGTTGTTACCATTTGTGCAGCGGCGGCTCCGGGAGCATACCAGGCTGAGGTTCCCATGAGCTTCACGAGTTCTCCCCCTCCCATTTTCGTTCGCTCAATAATGTCATTCAACTTATCCTCAGCAATGAGTTCGGTAACGGGAATGCCCGCTACAGTGGTGTATCTAGGCAAAGGCACCATAGTATCACCGTGGCCACCCATCAATACCGCCTGTATATCTTTGGGAGAAGTGTCCAACGCCTCTGACAAAAATGCTCTATAACGGCCCGTATCTAAAATACCAGCCATTCCGAACACTCGACTTCTATCCAAACCGGATGAAGAGTGAGCGGCATAAGTCATAACATCCAGTGGGTTAGAAACGATAATAATGATGGGATTATCAGAATACTTAAGTATGTTTTGCGTCACATCTTTTACAATGCCGGCATTAGTAGAAATCAAATCATCTCTGCTCATACCGGGCTTTCTCGGTATGCCGGCTGTAATCACGACGACATCAGAGTCAGCGGTGTCTTTGTAGTCCTCTGTTCCGCTAAGACGTGTGCTATAGTAATCAATGGGAGCTTGTTGAAAGGAATCTAATGCCTTTCCTTTTGCCATATCTCCTTTGATGTCTAATAAAACAATCTCTTCGACAACATCTTTGTGTGCCAAAACATTCGCAACGGTAGAGCCTACATTTCCGGCTCCAACCACAGTAACTTTTCTCATAGTTTATTCTAATTTATGTAAGGGAGCATTCCATCACCTATTCATCGGTTTTCAAATGCACCCAAAATGGATTCTCTAATGTTCCAAAAGTAAGGAATTATGAAGAAAATCGTATAAACAGAAACACATTATGATTATAAAACGTTTACAGTATAAGTGTACAGTTAATCCTTAAGTCAGATTGGCTTGAGGATATTTTTTATATTTGACAAAAAAACAGAACATGCGACATTTACAAATATTTGTTATCCTATTGGGTTTTATGTTTTCTAGTAGCCTGGAGACCATGGGTCAAACCTCGCCAGACCCTTGTGGAACCTCGGACTTTGAAAGCTCGACATTGGAAGAATGGAGAGCTAACAGGAATCAGATTGCTACGATGCGTTCTGATGATCTCTTATATGTTAAGATGAAAATTCACATTGTGGGCTCAGACGATGGCAACGGCTATTACTCGCTGCCGGATTTGCTTGCTTCCTTTTGTAAACTGAATGAGGATATGGCCGGAGCCGGAATTAAAATGGAGTTGGATCCGGATATCAATTATATCAACAGCAATCGGTATTATGATCACTCATTTCAAATTGGAGCTCAAATGATGAGTCAATACAATGTGCCAAATATGGTAAATTGTTATATCGTAGATGATCCAGCTGGCAATTGTGGCTATTTTTCGCCCAGTAGAGATGCCGTAGCCCTTAAAAAATCCTGCCTCGGAAGTAGAAGTGCGACCTGGGCTCATGAGTTAGGTCACTTTTTTTCCTTGCCCCATACCTTCTCAGGATGGGAAGGAACAGAGTATGAGTATGGAGAGATTGCTCCCACAAGAGTTGGAAATAATAATCGTTTAGTCGAACTGGCAGATAGCAGCAATTGTGAAAACGCAGGTGATGGATTTTGCGACACTCAAGCAGATTACCTGAGTTATAGGTGGTCTTGTTCACAAGGAATAAGCCCCGATACATTGATGGATCCGGACTCGACAACTTTTAGAACTACAGGGACCAATATCATGTCATACTCCAACGATAATTGCCAACTTTTCTTTTCAGAAGAACAGGCTAGTGCTATGCAGTTTGATATCACGGTAGGGCGATCCAATCACCTCAGTTCAAATGACATTCCGGAGCCCATAAATTTCGAACCTGACTCTTTTAATGCCCTCCAGGGAGTTGATGAGGAAATTCTACAGTACGACGATGCCACCATAAGATGGGAGTCTATACCCGGCGCTGACTTTTATGTTGTAGAACTCAACAAGGTCTTACCCTTTGCCTCAAAGCCAGATTTTGAGTTTCTTATTGCTGATACCTTTTTGCACATGGACTTTCTCGAAGATGGTTTTTATTACGATTGGGAGGTCATTCCCTTTCATCCCGGTGACGGTTGCTCCACTAAATCCGGAAAATATCGATTCTTAGCTTCTCAAACCACTTCGACTGCATTAGAGTCTAATGATCATCATCTTTCGGTAGTTCCCAATCCCGTTCTATCATCCGAACAAATGCGAATTAACTATAGGGCTCAGAGTCCTTCAAAAGCTCAACTGGAGCTAATTGACCTGAATGGAAAGGTCGTGAACCAAAGGACAATCCAACTGCACCGCGGATTAAACAGAATAAGCTTGCCTGGAACTAATATTCCTTCGGGCATGTATCTTTTGCAAATCAGGGATGAGTATGCTATTGCAAGAACAAAGGTCAGCGTTCAGTAACTTTCTTTCCCAAAGGCCATGTCTTTGAATCCTCTCAACAAAGCTTGAGGATTGTATAAATTTTGCTATTTTTGGACATCAATTAACTGGAAAAAAGATTATATGAACTTACACGAATATCAAGGTAAGGAATTGCTCAAGAAATACGGTGTAACCATACAGGAAGGTTACGTAGTAGATACGGTCGAAGATGCTGTGAAAGCATATAAAAAGATAAAAGAGGAGACGGGAAATCCCACGGCCGTTGTAAAAGCTCAAATTCACGCAGGTGGCAGAGGTAAAGGTGGTGGTGTTAAGTTAGCCAAGAACGAAGCTGAACTTAAAGAACATGCGTCAAATATTTTGGGAATGTATCTCAAAACTCCTCAAACGCCCGGTGGACTCGATGGCCCCGGGAAGCTAGTTCGAAAAATACTCATCGCAGAAGATGCATACGCTCCAGATTTCGACGCTTGCGAGGAATACTACATTTCTGTTTTGATGGATCGTGAACGAAAACAAAACGTCATCGTATACTCTCCAGATGGCGGAATGGATATAGAAAAAGTCGCCGAAGAGACCCCGGACCGGGTATTTAAGGAGTACGTGCATCCAGGACTGGGCCTGCAAGGCTTCCAAGCTCGAAAATTAGCTTTTAATCTTGGCTTATCCGGAAAGGCCTTTAAGGGAATGGTCAAATTTATCACCAATCTCTACAAAGCTTTTGAGGGATCAGATGCGTCCCTTTTCGAAATCAATCCCGTCATTAAAAATAGCGAAGACGAAATCATTGCTATTGACTGTAAAGTGAGTTTGGATGATAGTGCATTGTTTCGACATAAAGATTTAGCGGAAAAAAGAGATTTGGAAGAAGAAGATCCCATAGAAGTTGAGGCTAAAAAATACGGTTTAAACTACGTAAACCTCGACGGCAATGTGGGTTGTATGGTCAATGGAGCCGGATTAGCTATGGCGACGATGGATATCATCAAGTTATCGGGTGGAGAGCCTGCCAATTTTTTAGATGTAGGCGGCACAGCCAATGCCGAGCGAGTTGAGCAAGCTTTTCGTATTATTTTGAGAGATGAGAAGGTTAAGGCCATTTTGATCAATATTTTCGGAGGAATCGTTCGATGCGACCGCGTAGCACAAGGGGTGGTAGATGCCTACAAAAATTTAGGCCAAATTGACGTTCCTATCATTGTTCGCCTACAAGGTACTAATGCCGAAGAGGCAAAAGAAATCATTGACCAATCAGGTTTGAAGGTTCAATCAGCCATTCTCTTGCAGGAGGCGGCCGACGAAGTATCAAAAGTGTTCAACTAGTCATAGTAAAGCAATACATTAATACAAATGGCCCGGATTGCTCACCTGCAATTCCGGGCTTTTTTCATAGAAAATAACTCCCATGTCCTTATTTGAGCCACAAACGCTTTATGAACTTCAGCAGCAAATACGGCGGGTTGTAGCTTTAAACTTTAATGACCCCGTATATCTAACGGCAGAAATTGTACGGATAAATCATAGTAGAGGACATTGGTATTTAGAATTAGCCGAAAAGGATACCGAAAGCAAGAGAACCCTGGCGAAAACTTCAGCTGTGATTTGGAAAAACATTTATTCGCAATGGGAAGATGAACACGGAGATTTGTTACAACAGATCCTCAAAGAAGGTATTCAAATTGCATTCACTGCTGAGGTTCAATACCATGAAATCTATGGCTTCAAACTGCATCTAAAAACAATAGATTTAGCCTATACTCTGGGAAAAGAGAGCCAGAGGCGCCATGAAATAATACAGAAGTTAAAGAAAGAGGGGAAAATGACTTCTAATGCGCAACGCTCTCTCGGACGCAGCCTGCAGCGCATTGCGGTGATCTCCTCTCCTACAGCTGCGGGATATTCCGATTTTTTGGAAACACTGGCAGATACTCCATATCAATTCCGGTATTCTACTCAATTATTCCCCGCTGCAATGCAGGGGATTCATGTCGAGTCAGAGGTAGTCAATCAGTTCACCGCCATCCGTCAATCGGCGGAGTCTTTCGATCTCATCGTTGTAATAAGAGGTGGTGGTGGGAGTATGGATCTACGAGATTTTGACAATTATGAGATCGCGAGTTGTATCGCCCAATCGAGTATTCCTGTTTGGACAGGTATAGGCCATTCAACCGACCAAACCGTTATCGATATGGTCGCACACCAATATTTTAAAACGCCAACTGGAGTAGCTGATGCCATAAATCAACACAATTTGGATTTACTCACTGAACTTGTAGAGCGAAAAAGAAGTGTTCAACAGTTATCCAACCAGTTTCTGGAGAATGAGAAAATGGACCTTCATCTCATCGAACAGCAATTGTCTTATCAATTCAATTCCCAAATCGATAAAAAGAGAAACATATTAGTCAGAAAACACGAATCTTTGTCCTTTCAGGCACGAAAAACATTACAAAGAAATGCAGATCGCTTAAAAAATCAACACCAACGCCTGAAAGATCTGGCGCCCATGCAAATTTTAGAACGAGGATATGCTGCGGTTGAGCAATCAGGTAAAAGAATCAACCGAGCGGACCGTCTCAAAAAGACCCAATCGTTTTCACTTACATTTATTGATGGTGAAATACAATTTCCTTCGAAAAATAATAATGATGAGCAAAAAATTTGACTACGATACTGCAATCAAAGAAATCAACCAAATCCTATTGGATTTGCAAGATGCAGAAATCCCGATGGCTGTTTTAGAAGAAAAAGTACTTCGGGCCAGCCACTTGATTGAGAGATGTGAGAATGAGTTAACGCAATTGGAATCAACGATAGAACGCACCCTCAGTAAAAGATCTGAGAAGGGAGATTAAGTCCATGACCAATTCTTAAGTTTCGATGGAATTTTTTCTTCAACGTAAGCGGTAATAACGATGGAGAATAGAAATCCTATACAGGAACCCACCAGCACATCAGACAAATAATGATGTCCCAGGTAAACTCTACCCAGGGCTGCAGTACAAGCGAGCAAACAAAAGAATATACCCCAGAAACTATTATTGATCCTGGGATCGTATAAACAGAATACAGATAACGCTAAGGCACTGGTAGCGTGTCCTGATGGAAATGACATACTATCAGAGGCAAAAAAGGAAATATCACGCGAAAAAATCATAGCCATATTTTCTCCTATTGCTTCAATGGGGCGCGCTTTGTTATAAAACATCTTAAGTGCATAAGTCACAGGATATATTAAAATGAGATTAGACAACAAAACGATAAACCGATACGGCGAAAAGGCCAGGTAAAAGACTCCAACAACTACAATGACCCACTCATCCGGCCAGTAGTTGGCGTAGTTAAAAATGATGTCAAATGCCGGCCGACTATGAGATTGGAGCCAAAAGATGAATTCACCTTCCTCCTGCCTGAGTGCATAAATCAGCCCCAAGCCCCACAGAAGGAAAAAGAGAACCGAAAACCATTGGATTTTTTTCGGGAGTTGGATCATATTACCGTTTCTTCATCCAGGCTTTTAGTTTAGTGACCACAATTTGAAGACCATCAAACTTCGAGTCTTGAGCGGCCTGATAGCTGAGAAAAAGTCCAATCGGAAGAAGAACCAAATTGGGTAGCCAGGCAGCAAGTATGGGATTCATGGTCAGCGATTTTGACATTTGGCCCGTAAAGATGAACAATACAATATAAAGCATAAAGAAAATAATGCTCACCAAAAGTGGGTACCCGTACCCTCCTTTTCTAATGATGGCTCCCATAGGCGCCCCAATGAGTACGAAAATAAAACACATGGTAGCAGTAGAAAACTTCGTGTGGAGTTCGTAATAATGTTTAGCTCTAGATCGCACAAGCCGTTCCGTTTTGAAGGTGGCAGACCGCAAGGTATTGAATCTACTGGTAGCAATTCCTCCGGCACGAGATAGAATTCGCCCCCAATCTTCACGAGGCATAGACATGAGTACAGAAGCACGTAAGGAGTCCGATAATTGGGCAAAGGTGTCTTGTTCCATGGGATCAGAATTATAATCATCCCGTGCTCTTGGTGGAGGGCTGTCAGAAGTTTCTTTTGTCTTGGGCTGAGATTTGGCGCGGATGGTATCTGAAGCATTTACGCTAAATGTGTCTCTGGCCTCAACCCGCTTGAAGTGGGTAACCGTTTCGGACATGGCTTGTTGTATCTCCCGATCTACCTGCTTTAGTGAATCAATGCCTTTGAGCAACTGACCGGTAGACAGCATAGTTTCCAGTGATTTATATCGATTTTCGTCTGTTTTATTTAGCTCAAATTGGCTGAGGTCAAAAAACTTAGTGTACTCCGTAAACTGAGAACGAATCGTAGGCCGATTTTTTTTGCCTTGCTCTTCCTTTAATTCCTGATGCTGGTGCCCATCCTCCAATTGCATGACCAGATACCTCTGATCGGGGGTAGTAAACATTTGACCTCTATCTGCAGATATAATATTTACAGCACCTTCCCGAACATTCCGATGATCGTAAATCATCACGCCCTTTAAGTCCCCTGTATCCTCATCTCTTTGGTCAATTTTAACAACATAGCCACCAAAATCATAGTTAAAAACCCCTTGCTCCAGACTCAGGGCCGGTTTCTGGTTCCGAATGTCGTGCAGACGAGTCATCCACTTCAAATTAGTAATCGGAATTAGAGTATTTGATACGTAATAACTAAAGGCCGTGATAATAAACCCAAAGATCAGCGCCGGGCGGAGAATGCGTTGAAGGGATATACCAGCAGATTTCATGCTGGCCAACTCGTACTTTTCAGATAGGGATCCAAAAACCATGACCATGGAAATCAATATCCCCAGGGGAAGTGCGCGGGGAACCAGGGACACAGTTAAATACCCCACCAGTTCCAAAAGCTCGAGATTACTCACTCCTTTGCCTAAAATAGATTTGATATACACCATTAAGATTTGCATCATCAATACAAACAATGCGATAAAAAAGGCCACGAGAAAAGGTGGCCCTATTTTCTTTAAAATATATCGATCTAATATTTGAAACAACTTCAACCGTTTATGACTTATCTTGATTTTTCATGACATGATCCATTACCTCGGACAATTTATTCCCGGAAATACCTTTCATTACAATCTTCTTTTCCCGATCTAATATATATATCCGAGGCGTACTTCGAATATCGTACTTTTGCTTATATCTCGATCTCAAAAATGGATCGTATGCATTCGTTAAGATTTCCATATCTTCTTTATCGTCTATAGACTTCAAACACTCTTGCTCTGCATCTTTATTCAGTTTTGTGCATATAGCGACAACTTCCACACCCTTATCTTTATAGTCTTTGTAAAAAGAAATGACATCCGGGGTTTGTTTCTTGCAATGTCCGCAATCCGGATCCCAAAAGTATAGAACCGTGTAAGGAGATTCAATATCGTACAACTGAAGTTTTTCGTTGGAAGGCAGCCGAAGCAAACTGATGTCGGGCGCAGATTTTCCAATTAAAACCGTTGATTTTTTCTGAGCTTCATCTAGAATTTTTGAAAGAGTTTCCTCTCCTACCCAATCCGCCAAGCCCTGACCGTAATAATTCTGCGCCAAATGCACATAAACGGCATCGAGCCCGACAATTTTACTCTTGGCATATTTATTCAAAAAGTGAGAGAGGAAAAATCGAAAAGCATCCGGGTTCTCCTCGTGCATGGGCAACAGCACCCGATCCAAAGCAACCATGATTGAGTCTGGCATTTGAGGACTAACCTGTGTCACGTATTGATCTATTTTGCCATAGAAAAAGGGAGTGCGCATCAGCCGCTCATCTGTCAGATCTAAGTGATCAAAATAGTGATTCTTATAATACTGAAACCGCTTTTGTTTGACTTCCTGCTCAGTACCATCAAACTCGGGAATATCCGGTTCTCGAGTATTGAGTACAATGAGTCCTGAAATTGAAGATTCGTATTTTTCAACAATTTCATCTTGCATTTTTTTAACTTTCTGATTGATTTCGTCTAACTTCTTTTCCGCTTTGGGGTCGGGCATTTTCTCCTGGAGCTTTTGTGCCTCGGACTTGACTTCGGATAAATACCGGATATAATCGTAAAAGTCGCTGTTTTCATCCGACCCGGAAAAAGATACCTCCTTCATTGAAAAGGAAGTATCTGTTGAAACTTCAAATTCTTGATCAGAGCCTATGATTAAGTCGTGATATTTGCGGCTCAATGGATCGTACAGGAGGTATAAACCTTCCGGTATATTCTCTTCAGATTGAAAGGTAAATTCCCCGTTCTGCAAGACAGCCGTATCCCGAAAATATTGCTTATTCGCATAGTAATATCC
>JAWLFI010000094.1:0-10505 GCA_041685645.1 Saprospiraceae bacterium
GTGCAAAAGGCATACGAGGGGGAAAGAAAAATTCAGTGGAAAGAAATTTTTGCAGGTCAAAAGGCCTACGACAAATTTGGAGAGTGGCTGCCGGAAGCAACTTTAGAAGCTATCGAAAAACACCTCGTAGCGATAAAGGGTCCCTTAACTACCCCTGTGGGTGGTGGCATTCGCTCGCTGAATGTGGCGCTTCGTCAGAAGCTGGATCTGTTCGCCTGTGTGCGTCCGGTGCGATGGTACGAGGGCGTTCCCTCTCCGGTAAAAGAACCGGGTTTGGTGGATATGGTGATTTTCCGGGAAAATACAGAAGATATTTACGCGGGCATTGAGTACAATCACGGAACGCCGGAAGTGGAAAAGGTAAAGGACTTTTTAATCAATGTGATGGGCGTTACTCAAATTCGCTTTCCCGATACGGTATCGCTGGGTGTGAAGCCGGTCTCCGTGGAAGGGACTGAGCGCCTGGTTCGTTCTTCTATCGATTACGCCATTGAGGCAGGTCGAAAGTCGGTCACTCTGGTCCACAAAGGGAATATTATGAAATTTACCGAGGGTAAATTTAAAGAGTGGGGCTACGACGTAGCGGAAAGAGAATACGCAGACAAGGTGTTCACCTGGAGGCAGTACGACGCCATTGTTGCTGAAAAGGGAAAAGATGCAGCCAATCAGGCCCAAAAATTGGCAGTAAAAGACGGAAAGATTATTATTAAGGACTCCATTGCGGATGCTTTTTTACAGCAAATTTTATTGCGACCATCCGAATACGATGTCATAGCTACACTCAACCTCAATGGGGACTATGTATCTGATGCTTTGGCCGCAATGGTAGGAGGGATTGGTATCGCTCCCGGTGCGAATATCAATTACCAAAATGGAAAAGCCATTTTCGAAGCTACTCATGGAACGGCGCCAAAATACGCCGGCATGAATAAAGTAAATCCTTCTTCCATTATTCTTTCGGCTGTGATGATGCTGGAATACATGGGATGGAAGGAAGCCGGCCAATTCATAGAGCGAGGCATCGAGGGATCAATTGCCAAGAAGAGAGTTACTTATGACTTTGAGCGGCAAATGGACAATGCCACCTTGCTCTCAACCTCTGAATTTGGGGATGAGATCATCGCCAATATGTAATAGGAAATATGCTGACAATGGGGGACCATTCCCCATAATGTCTGAGGAGGTTTGCCTAGGGGAAAGCGCTCGGAGAGCGCAAGCGTGAGGTGCCCGGAGGGCGCACCGCCGCAGGTGGTGCGGTACGAAGTAGAGGCGTGAAATTTCACGCCTCTCGAGTACGGTACTCCGGAGGGGACCGACCCCGAGACGCCCGGAGGCGGCGTAGGGGGCACGCCCAAAAGAAACGCATTATCTACGACGTACAAGATATTTCATATAAAACAGGGGGAAGAAGAAGCAAATTAGCGGAAGGCTTCCAGCTCCATTTCCAGGAGCACCGGAGTGGATCGAGCGGATATGCGGTAAAAATTGATGCGAATAGTCACCTCCATGCGATCTCCTGCGAAAAGACTTTTGACGTTGGTGAGTGTGGGAAGAAGTCGAATCTCTTGCTTGTCGCGTTGCCGTAAATTCAGGGTGTAAAACACCTCGTACTCCGTAAAGGGTTCTTGTTTTTGGCGCATGTGAACCTCTACGGAGCGAATGTCATTAAAGGTAATACTGGGGTCGCGCAGAGTGATTTTAGCTTGTCGCGGCCGCAAGACCTCTATATCCTCTAGGGTGAAGTTCTCATCCGGAAAAAACTCATCTACCTGAGTCCGCACATTGTTGAATTCGAAAAAGTGGGTTTCTATGCTATTGAGCCCGGAGGGAATTTCCCACTCCAGAATGTAGGGGATGATTCTGTCGGGCACGTCATTTTCACTCTTGCAGCCAGGGAGTGCCAGCAGGAGGATTCCAGTCAAAGAGATTAAAATTGTGCCAAACTGCATCATTTTTCGAAATTCTATCCGGGTTGAATAACGTTTTGTTTATATTTATCTTGCACAAAAATAAGAGGAATACTTTATAACGTATGAAATAAGCTAAAATGGGAGAACAAAGAGTGTCGTTACTGGCATCCAAACGACAAAAGCAGAGATTTATGAAAGCATTGCTGAAGGATGTAACGGCTCTGGAATATATGCTGGATCACGATTGGTTTGAGAGTGATACGATCAGAATCGGTGCGGAGCAGGAATTGTGTCTGGTGGACAAGAATACTTTTAAACCCATGCCGATTGCCATGGAGGTGATTGAGAAATTGAAGTTGCCCTGGCTGGAGACGGAGTTAGCTCGATTTAATCTGGAGACCAATGTCACTCCACAAGTTTTTACGGGTAAGTGCTTTGATGCTGTAGAGTCGGAGATTCGATCCAATTTGACTGAGTTAAATCAGGGCTTATCGGAAATGGGTGCGGGCATGGTTTTGACCGGGATTTTGCCGACTTTGCGAAAGTTTCATTTAGATATGAACTACATCACGCCCATGCGCAGGTACTCTGCCTTGATGGAGGCGATCAATAGCCAATTACAAGGGCAGTCGTACGAGTTGCGCCTGACGGGGATTGATGAGCTGAGTTTGCGCCACGACTCTCCCATGCTGGAGGCCTGTAACACTAGTTTTCAGGTGCATCTGCAAGTGGCGCCCAGTGATTTTGTGAAGCTCTACAACATTTCGCAAGTGTTGGTGGCCCCCGTCATGGCTACGGCGGCCAATTCTCCCATTGTTTTTGGCAAGCGCCTATGGCACGAGTCTCGCATAGCCCTCTTTCAGCAGGCGCTGGATACGCGGAGTTCTCATGAACACCTGCGTGAGCGGGCGCCCAGAGTGAATTTTGGTGTGGACTGGCTTAAGGATTCCATTTTGGAAATTTACAAAGAAGATATCGCTCGTTTTCGGGTGTTATTGAGTGCAGATATTGAAGAGGACAGTATGGCGTTGATAAAAGAGAATAAGGTGCCGAAATTGCGGGCTTTGCAAGTGCATAATTCGACGGTTTACCGGTGGAATCGACCTTGTTATGGTGTGAGTGATAATGGGAAGCCGCACTTGAGAATTGAAAATCGTGTATTGCCGGCGGGGCCTACGATCATCGATGAGGTGGCGAATGCGGCCTTTTGGTTGGGGGCCATGGTGGGCTACGGCAAGCACTACGAAGATATTACTCAGCAAATGAGTTTTGCCGAAGCGCGCGACAATTTTTTCAAGGCGGCTCGATACGGGCTGGACACAAAATTTACCTGGTTGAATGATCAGAAGATATCCGCGCAGGACTTGATTCTCAACGAGATGATTCCCATGGCGGAGGAGGGGCTGAGAGATCGCGGCGTGGACTCCTCGGATATCGATCGCTATTTAGGGGTGATAAAGGAGCGCACCCGGCTCCACACCACGGGTGCTCGTTGGATGCTGAGATCATTTACCGACCTGATCGGTCAGGTGCCCAGAGATGAGGCGGTTTCTATTTTGACGGCCACCATGGTACGACAGCAAGAGCAGAGTCGTCCGGTGCATGAGTGGGAACTGCCGGGTCCGGCCGATTTGGCGGAATACCGCCCGTCTAAATTAAAGGTAGAAGAATTCATGATCGCCGACGTATTTACTGCTCAGGCCGATGACATTGTTCAATTTGTATCCGAAATGATGTTGTGGAGAAAAATTCGGCACCTGCCGATTGAAGACAATAAAGGGAAATTGGTTGGATTGGTTTCTTCCCGCAATTTGCTGCGACATCTGTTGGATCAGAAAAAAGCGGGAAGTAAAAAGGTGGTTTCCATCTCCGAAATTATGATCTCCGACCCCATCACCATCAGTCCGGATGCGAATATATTAGACGCGATGCGCTTGATGAGCGACAACAAGATCGGCTGTTTACCTGTTTGTTCTAATAAAGAATTGGTCGGGATAATTACGGAAAAGGATTTCCTGCGCGTGAGCAGTCGATTGATTGAGCGCTTGCCGTAAGGACTGAAAGCGTTGATTTTATCTCGCATGCTTCATAAAGTATGATGCATAGGGTCGAAGGTTACTGTAAGTTGTTGGATAACAACTATTTAATTTTGGCTTGCCTTGGGTTCACTTTCTTTTTTAGACAAAATATAAAGAAGCCATAAACTATGAAGTGTAGCGACATTTTGTTATTTTTGACTGACTTGGAAAACTAAACTACAAATATAAATATATGGTATTTGATATTGAAATGATTCGCGATCACTATCGCGACTTGAAGAACAAAGTAGATCGAGTAAAAGATAAGTTAGGTAAACCCCTTACGCTAACGGATAAGATATTATACACACATTTACACGATGAATCGCCACTGCAAGAGTACGGCAGAGGAGATGATTATGTGTTTTTTGCTCCCGATCGGGTAGCCATGCAGGATGCAACGGCGCAAATGGCTCTGTTACAGTTCATGATGGCGGGGAAAGACAATACAGCCGTACCTTCTACGGTGCATTGTGATCACTTGATCCAGGCAGAAGTCGGAGCAGAGAAAGACTTGAGTACAGCCAAAGTGCAGAACAAAGAAGTGTTTGACTTTTTGGCTTCTGTATCGAACAAATACGGTCTGGGGTTTTGGAAGCCCGGAGCGGGTATTATTCACCAGGTTGTCCTTGAGAATTACGCTTTTCCCGGTGGAATGATGATCGGAACAGACTCTCATACTCCGAATGCCGGCGGTTTGGGAATGGTCGCCATTGGTGTGGGCGGTGCCGATGCGGTAGATGTGATGGCAGGCATGCCCTGGGAATTGAAAATGCCAAAGGTTATCGGTGTAAAACTGACAGGTAAACTCAGCGGATGGACTTCGCCAAAGGATGTTATTTTGAAAGTGGCCGGTATCTTAACCGTGAAGGGAGGAACCGGAGCTATCGTAGAGTATTTTGGTGAAGGGGCAAAGTCTCTTTCGGCCACAGGTAAAGGAACCATATGTAATATGGGGGCAGAAATCGGGGCGACCACATCCACTTTTGGTTATGATGAGAGCATGGCTCGCTTTTTAAAAGCAACGGGCAGAGAAGAGGTGGCTGATTTAGCTGATGAAATGAAAGAATATCTCACGGGTGACGATGAGGCCTATGCCAATCCGGAAAAGTATTTCGATCAGGTGATTGAAATTGATTTGTCCACCCTGGAACCTCATATCAACGGTCCTTACACTCCGGATTTGGCCTGGCCGATTTCAGAATTTGCCAAGGCGGCAAAGGATAATGGCTATCCTTTAGAATTGGAAGTAGGCTTGATCGGCTCTTGTACGAATTCTTCGTACGAAGATTTGACGCGATCGGCATCCATCGCCCGACAGGCAGTAAAAAAGAAATTGAAAGTAAAATCTGAATTTACCGTGACGCCGGGATCGGAACAGATCCGCTTTACAGTGGAACGAGACGGTTTGTTGGATGAATTCGAGCAAATGGGTGGCGTCGTTTTAGCTAATGCTTGCGGTCCATGTATTGGCCAGTGGGCTCGCCACACAGAAGACCCGGAGAAAAAGAATTCTATCATTACCTCATTCAACCGAAATTTCTCGAAAAGAAATGACGGCAACCCCCAAACGCATGCCTTTGTAGCCAGCCCGGAAATTACCACGGCCATGGCGATTGGAGGAACCCTGACTTTCAATCCATTGACAGATACTTTGCTCAATGAGGATGGAGAAGAAGTTCGGTTGGATCCACCCGAAGGAGTGGAGTTACCTATCAAGGGTTTTGATGTGGAAGACCCGGGGTATCAGGATCCGGCGGATAATGGAAGTGAAGTTACAGTCAAGGTCGAGGAGGACTCGGACCGCATACAACTATTGACTCCTTTTGAGCCCATCACACAAGACGACCTTACGGGTATGCGCTTGTTGATTAAGGCGAAAGGGAAGTGCACAACTGACCATATCTCTATGGCTGGTCCCTGGTTGAAATATAGAGGTCATCTTGATAATATTTCTAATAATTGCTACATCGGTGCGATTAATTTCTTCAATGACGAAGCAAATAATGTAGCTAATTTTGTCGATAATGAGGATAAAGCAGAATTTATGCCTCCACCCGATAGCGCGAGAAAATACAAAGCGGCGGGCATTGGTACCGTGGTTTTCGGTGAAGATAACTTAGGTGAAGGCTCCTCACGAGAGCACGCGGCCATGGAACCCCGACACTTAGGTGTCATGGCAGTCATTGTTAAGTCCTTCGCCCGAATTCACGAGACCAATCTCAAGAAGCAAGGTATGTTGGCACTCACCTTTGATAACCCAGGGGATTACGACTTGGTGCGACAGGACGATAAGGTAGATATCCTCGACTTTGAAAATATGGCGCCGAAGAAGCCGCTGACTGTGCGATTGAAGCACAGTGACGGCACGGAAGATACTTTCAAGGTGAATCACACCTACAATGAAGCCCAAATCGAGTGGGTGAGATGTGGTTCTGCTCTAAATAAAATTAGAAAGGACTTGAAATCATAATGAGCTTCGGGGCATGAGCTTCATGCCCCGTTTTTTTAATTAAGATTGACTATCCGATAGTTCAACTTCGGTGGTCGGTCTTTTTTTTATGGGTAAAAGCAGAGAAATGAATCAGGGCATGGATGTTGTCGAGCGTCTGGAGCGAATAGAGAAAGCACTGGAATTAGAGAAGCAGGCCGATCAGGAACGGCATCGGGCCATCATTGAAGAGCACAGTTTACATGAAAGGAGAACAAAAGGTTGGACCTGGCATCCGGTTGTGCCCGTAGATTATGGATACACCTTTGGCGACAAGGCCTATGTAGAGATTGAGCGCCAGGGAAGTCCCGACAATCACCACCAATTTCGCTCGGGACAACCCGTGCGCCTATACATCGAAGAAGAAGGAGCTCAGGAGGAAGTTGCCGGCATAGTGCATTTTGTCAGAGACAACAAAATGAAAATCGTCCTCTACGATGAAGATTATCCGGATTGGATCACGGGGCACTCTCTGGCTGTGGAGCAATTATTTGATGCGCGCACCTATAAATCCATGCAAAAGGCCATTGACAGAGCGAAGGAGGCGCGCGGCCGATTTCTATATTTGCTGGAGCGATTGCTGGGCCTGCGTCTTCCAGCCCAGATCGTGCGGGAATCAGAGCTCATTTTATCCCATTTAAACAGTTCGCAGGTCACAGCAGTGAATGGCATGATCGACTTTGAAGACATCCTCGTGCTGCACGGCCCCCCGGGCACCGGAAAAACTACGACCCTCGTAGAAGGTATCTTTCAACTCGTAAAGCGAGGCCAAAAAATTCTGGTCTCCGCCTCCTCCAATACTGCCGTTGATGTCATGGCGGAGCGTTTATCCCATCGAAATATGCAAGTGCTGCGACTTGGAAATATTAGTCGAGTGGATCGCGATATTCTCGATTTGACTTTGGACGGTCAACTTGCCCGTGAACCAGAGAGTAAGAAGGTCAAACAGCTCAAAGTAGAAGCCGCCGCCCTGCGCAGGAAAGCTTCTACCTATAAAAGAAATTTTGGTGTCCGGGAGCGCGAAGAGCGAAAAGCCCTTTACCGGGAGGCGCGCGAAGTTCAGCAATGGGCCAATCAACTCGAACAAACCATGATCTACCGCCTGGTGGAAAGCGCTCAGGTGATTTGTTGCACTTTGATAAATACAGACCAAAAACTATTGAGAGATATCGATTTCGACTGCACGGTGATCGATGAAGCCGGTCAGGCCCTGGATCCCGGGCTACTCATCCCCCTGCGCAAGTCAAAAAAATGGGTCATGGCCGGCGACCCCTTTCAATTGCCCCCAACAGTGAAGTCCAAAGAGGCCGAGCGCAAGGGATTGGCTGAAAATATGCTCGAGCGCTGGATCAATAGCGATCGCAACAGCTTTTTTCTCACCGTACAGTATCGCATGCATCGAGACATTATGGAGTTCCCGAATCGCTACTTTTATCAGGGGCGATTACAAGCCGATGCTTCTGTAGCCGATCGGAAATTGGCCCTGCCGGAAAACGCCCCCGTGGAGTTCATTGACACCGCCGGCTGCGGTTTTGAAGAACAGATCAATGAGGAGAACAAGAGTAGGTACAACGAGGGCGAGGCCTTTATTCTCAGAGAGCACTTTCTCCAACTCATTCAGTCCGCCGAGCAGGCGGGAATCCCCTTTCCCGATTTAGGCATCATCACGCCGTATCGCGAGCAAGTGCGTTATTTGCGCAAATATTTAGCCGAGGACGAGCAGATTTCAGCTTTTGCCGATTATTTTCACGTGGATTCCATCGATGGATTTCAGGGCAATGAAAAAACCGTGATTTATATCTCCATGGTGCGGTCCAACGATCATGGAGAAATAGGTTTTTTGAAGGACTATCGCCGGATGAACGTGGCTCTGACCCGAGCGCGCGAAAAATTGATTCTCATTGGCGACTCATCCACTCTGGGTACGGATCCTTTTTATTCTGAATGGTTAGATCTGGTGGAAGAGAAAAATGACTATCGCTCCGCCTGGGAGTTTATGACTGCTTAGGCAATGATTTTTTTAGGATTTGGGCGTCCCCCGCCACCGACGAGTCGGGGCGGGTCGCTACGTTTCAGGCTCCACGTACGTTCGGTCCGCCATCTGGCGGACCCACGGCGGCCATCGCTGCCCGGGGCGAAACATTTTTCGCCCCGATTTAGCCGGCGCGTCTGCCGTGGCCTTTCACATCGCTGACGCGGGAGAGGAGTGATTTGAGGGTGGGGGCACTTCTTTTGTAGCTCTGTGCATATTAGGTCGAAGTCTATAAAAGCACAAATTTGAGCTAAAAGAGTCTGATTTTGCTTGCAAAGCAAGGCATTCGACGAATGGGGACATGGACCTTGCTTATTCCGATTTAAACTGCCGCTGGCAAACATCTGCTTATCGATAGGTGAAATATCACTGCAATGGCATCGTGCCACTGGACGATATTTCCACATAATAGCATCCCGGGCACCTACAAGTTGGTTTCTTTTGAAGGCATACCAACAGTAGATCTCAAGGTAGATATGATATATGCTATTCGCATGCTTAAAAAAGACTTAGCCCGAGTGTAACTGATGAATTCTAGACCCTTCCCAATCACAATACTGACAAGGATCTAAAATGGATCAGAACCCATACCGGAAGAATTTATTTCTGGCTGACCGTGCATTATTCTGTACTAGCAGCCCTTTGGATTGTTCCAGGCTAACTCTACCAATGGAACCGCAGCGATTTACTCCTGGTGCATGCCCATCGGATCGATGAATCGCTATAGCGGGGAGTAACAGAAGACGAAGCCTTTACCAACACAAACACAGAGCAATTCATTTGATCCTAAACCCCAGAAAGTAGAATAATCCGTGCATTTGGTATAATTCAAGGTCAACTTTTGAATAACAAAAGCCACCGTAGTACTTTTGATAGTGGGCTGGAATCTTGGTATCCATCGTTGGGAAGATATATAAATGAGAATTCCCCTGTTGGAGACCATATTATTATTCGTGGATAGGCTAATGTCTTTTATTAAAAAGTTTTTACTTTTAGGCCACTAGATCAAGGTTTCGGTTATGAAAGCTCCGAACTATTGTCGCTGGCAGACTGTCTTATAAGAAAGGAGGTATATGAAGTTCAGTAAAATTATTCTTGCCGTTTTCGTTGTCGCAGTGATTGCTCTGAGCATATTCCTATGGAATACCCATCAGGAAATCGAGATAATAAATGCGAAAGTTGACGATTTAAGAGAAGATAGCATCCAGCTCGCAGAGGATAAAAAATACTACGAAATTAGGGCTCGGGCTGACAGCCTCCTTCTGGAAGGTGAATACGAAGCTGGATTAAGTATTTTTAAACAGCTCAGGGAAAACGCTTCGTTAGATAGTTCTACTTATCGTTCTTATATCGAATTCGTAGAGGGACAGAAGTTGAAAAAAGAACAAATAGAATGGAATTTGAAGTCATTGGAACAGGAAAAGGACAGATTAGAAGCGGATCTGGGTCTATCGAAGGAAGTGAGTTCAATCCTGGCTGACAGCAGATCCCAATTTATGGATAGCTTGTTCGTCATAAAGGATAGAGCGAGTGTTCGCATTCGCGCGTATCGAGACTCCCTTCAAAGACAAGAAGAGGTAATAGACTCCCTTCAGGATATTCATCGGGAACTATTGACCTTTAAGAATGACAGGGGCACCCGAGTTGTATATCTCGGCGATGTGAAGGACGGAAAGGCCAATGGCCGGGGCATTGGGGTTTGGGAGGACGCAGGCATCTATCGGGGCTCGTGGAAGGAAAACCAACGGCATGGAGAAGGTCGTTTTGAATGGGACGATGGGGAAGTGTACGAAGGGGAATATAAAAATGATCATCGCTCAGGTCATGGGGTGTATGAATGGACTTCCGGACAGAAGTATAAAGGCCAATGGAAGAATGACAAGCGATCCGGGTACGGCACTTTATACAATGAGTATGGGAATGTTTCCTATGAGGGCGAATGGAGAGGAGATGCTCCCACGAGAGAAAAACAGTAAAAAATATGAAAAGTATAG
>JAWLFI010000095.1:0-10427 GCA_041685645.1 Saprospiraceae bacterium
CTTTTACGCCTCTACGGAATTAAGATTATCCATTCCGCTTGGCAAAAAGGAGTTGTTTTTCTATCACATTGGAGGTCTTTATACACAAACATCGTATAAGCAAACGGCCTCGGTATCCAGAGAGCAGGGTTTTACCTGGCGCTCGATCAATTATGATTTGACGCGATTTTTTGATTATATGGGAGTTTCGACCGGCTTGACTATTCTACCTTTCCAAAAAGGAAAGCATAGACTGCATTTTGACCCCACCTACTCCTACTCATTGCTGCTAGGTGGTCATGTAGATGTGCACCGGTCGGTTACAGACATTTTTTCAAATCAAACAGAAGAATCTGCCATTCATGGTTTCTCCAGGAAGCATATAGTAAAAAGTGCAGCAAAAGAGTTTCGGAATTTACAGCAGTTTTCGCTAGGAGCTCATTATGGATATAATGTGTGGAGAAACTTTTGGGTTACTGCCGGACTGAAATATACATACGGATGGGGAGGACTCTATATCCATCGTGATCATTGGTTAACTTATATTCTGTCTCCGAGTGATCCCATACCCTATGCGGATTATGTTTCCCCTGTAAAAAAAGTTTATTTCAATGCAATCGCCATCAATTTTGGACTTAATTATAATTTTTGATTATGAAACTCTATTATACCCTGTTATTCTCGATGATTTTTTTGGTGAGCTGCAGTAAGGATGACGCTTCGTACCTAGAAGATCTTGATCCCGACACCCCATTTTACAACACATTAGAGCCAAGCCAAACCGTAAGCTACGAATTGGATAGAGGTGCTCTATTTCCTGAAGTTATTCAGAGTCCAGATCATATAACCTTATTTTTTCCGGGCGACTCGGCTTATGTATACCATAAAGCAGAATCTAGCTTTAAGAGATATATGGGCATTCCTTTTTCGCAATTTACAAGCAAAACGTTTCAGGATAATATTTTTTTGTTGAAACATCCCGAATCGTCAGCCCCGGACTCCCCATATGAATTATTCATTTGGAATAATAGGACAGGCAGTGTTCAGGATGCAAGTATTCCCAATCGTGTTCTTGAGAAAATCTGGACTTTTGAAGACGGTATCGGACTCTATGATATATTAGCAGATAAACTGGTTATCACCGGACCTGATCAAACGCAGCGCTCTATTTCATTTCAACCCATCTTAGGTGAGTATAGAATTGTAGAATGTTATTTTGATCATGAATCTGGTCAGTACTTTCGTATAGCTGTTTTGTTTGACGAAGCACTATCTACGTATTATTTGATCAAGGAAAACTCCGATGGCATGGTGAAAGACACTTTGTTGCAGATGACCTTTGATTCATCTGACGTGAGCAATCTTTCGAGGTTTGTGTGGGAATCTGATGTATCATATCCGTATTATTATATAGAAACAAACGACAATGCGGAGAATAGTTTTACTAAGCGCCATATATATGATCTGAGAAATAATCAATTGCTTTTTGAAGAAGCATCTCCTAGTTTTCCTTATAGACTGTCACGTATCCACAGTGCGCCAGAAGATAATGCGATTTACCTTTGGAGTGATTCAGGTTTGGACCAGATCGATACAGAATCAAAGAGCCGTATTCGGTCTGAGCAAGGTGAGTTTCAAAGTTTCACACCTTCTCAGTTACCATTTTTTGCAGAGCTAAATCGAGGTGAGTTGTATTTAAAGGATTATTTTACTGGAGAGCGGTTATTTGTTTTTAGTCACGATAATGTCATAGGTCATGTTTTATATAATGGTAACAAGAAAGAGATTTTGGTAGCAGATGCTTTTACTGATGACTCCGGAACATATAAAATGAATATCTATAAGTTGCCTTTTTAGTGAGGTTTTAAGGACTTAATCGTCCTTTTGACTATAAAGAACCACTCGCTCAAGAGCAGCAGCATCCTATACTGCCACAAATAAATTTTTCGCATCCAAATAGTGCCCGAGCCGGCTCTAAGCATATGGCCATTCGCAAGGATAAATATTCTCATTGAGAATGGTAAGGGAGATCGTGATGACGAATGCCCAGAATGACGTGCTGTGAATTTGTTTTTGTCATGCGTCGGGAATAATTTGATCAGCGCAGGCCTTGTACCAATCTGTCCAGTCTTCCCGGTGTTTGAGTACGCGTTCGATGTATTCGTGCCATGCTTTTCGGTCGCGATCACTGTTCTTGATGACGGTGCCCGCCATGGCTAGGCTCAGGTCTTTAGGGCCGAGGGCTGTTGTTGAAAAGTTGGCATTGTAAGCCATTGCCGATTGCAGGACAGAAATCGCTTCTGCAGACGAGAGGGTGGACTGGGGCGAGGGAAACTGAGTTTGTCCGTCTTCGGTTTGTCCCGATCGCAACTCCCGGAATATTTGCACCAAATGTTGCACTTCCCGTCGCATTTTCTTTCTGTTTTTCGCAGTTGATCCATTCAGTGCTTCTATCCCCGACATGACGATATTGACTTCCTCATTTATAGTGGCCGGTAACGGCATGTGAATGGTGTTGAGTCGGCGTTGTAATGCAGCAGAAAGGGCATTGACGCCGCGATCCTTTTCATTGGCCGTTGCTATGAGATTGAAGCCTTCGACAGCTGAAACTGAGGTGTTGAGCTCCGGTATGGGGAGTGATTTTTCCGAGAGAATCATGAGGAGGGCATCCTGCACATCAGATGGAATCCTGGTGAGTTCCTCAATACGGGCAATTTTCCCTTCCTGCATGGCTTTGAGAATAGGAGAGGGTACCAGTGCTGCCTGACTAGGCCCCCGGGCGAGTAGTTCGGCGTAATTCCAGGAGTATTTCAGCGCTTCTTCGTACATGCCGCTGGTGCCCTGCACAATGTGAGAGGAGTCACCGGAGATAGCGGCTGATAAGTGTTCCGCAAGCACGGTCTTGGCCGTTCCGGGTACCCCCATGAGTAAAAGTGCCCGACCCGAGGCCAGGGTAGCGACAGCCATCTCAATTTTACTGCGGTCGCCGATGTATTTGGGACGAATATCATCATTGCCCATGATGTATTCCACCACGGCGCCGGGGCTTAAAGTCCATCCGGGAGGAACCGTTCCCTTGTCAGAAGATTTGAGTTGTTCCAACTCTTTTTTGGTCTCGACTTCGGCTCGGAGCCGAAGGGGTTTTAGTTGTTTTTTCGCCATTGGGCTAAAGTTTGATACAATCGGAAACGCTGTTCTAATTGTTGTTGTATATCAGTTTCTAAGTCATTGTCAAAAAAGTCAAGGGGATCTTCCTCGACTTTGCTTTGCAATGTCGGATGTAAGCGATGGCTAAAATGTTGAAGCATCGCGTGTAAAGTTTCCTTTTTATCCCGGGCTTCCGACCAGGTACAAAGATCCTGAATAAAAGGCCAAATTTCCCGACTTTGTTCAGCGGGAATAAAAATATTGGGCAAGTAAAGCCACTGCCAGAGGAGATCCACGCGGTCGGGTCGAAATTCTTGTTTGCCCCATCGGTTTTTAAACTCGTCTAAAAAGAAATTGGGAGGAAGCAGCCCGGCGGCGGCTCGGAATAGTTCTGTGTTTTCGGGTAGGTCGGGTGGAAATGGTCGCTGCCAGAGTTCTTTTAGATATGCCATATCGCGGTGATAGTATGCAGCGTGTATGTTTGTCAGTAAGGAGATAGCATCTTCAGCAGCAATTGGAAGTGAGGGTTGCGGTGGGATCCAGGCCAGGCAGCGCTCCCGGGGAGTCAGAGAATGTGTGATGAGCGGAGGTTGGGGCAAAAGGGGCATATCTTTTTCCTTGTTTTGAGGAGAAAAGCCGGCGGCTGCGAAGGTTTTCCATGCCGAGATATCTAACTGAGTCTCCGGGGGAGCCTCGTGTTCACAGCGAAGAAAGTAGACGCGAAGCCAGGCTTGCACCTTTTGGCTTCTACTGTGCGTGAGTGCTCCTATGGTTGCGCTTCTTTGCTTCCAGGGAAGATAAACGGACTCTTGAAGCAGCTCCCTTTGGTTCAATGCAGGGAGGGAGGACACCACCGATGATATATCGTGCTCTTCCCGACTCAGCAAGTGAAATCTATGCGATAGTTTTTGCAGGCTCAGTGGCAATTCACTCCAGGCTTCAGCTGAAAATGAGGGCGAGAAATATCCCCATGGCTCCATTTGCCGCCCAATGATATGCAGAGCGGGCGCTGCTCTTTGAAAAAACACATCCGGAGCTGCTTGTAATTTTCGGCGATGCATCAGTAGATCTCGAATAAATTCCGGTGGGAGTTGCAACTGATGGGCGCGGATCAATAAAAATAACTCATGCGGGTCAAAACTATTTTCCTGCGTATCCATGTGGTTGAATGCGCGAATCAAAATTGGCGGAGCGGGTTTCCGATGCTTCGAATCTTCGATCTTATCCATCTTCTTTTGAAAAGGCTGCTGCAAGAGCGTTGTTGCGCCCAGATAGGCTTGCACCCAATACTCTACAGGCGAGGGTTGTCCCTCTGCTGCGCGATAGCTTTCTGCTCCACCCATCATGAGCCGTTTCATATCTGCTGCGGATAATTTCATTAGCACAAAACTAGCAGAAAATAGGCACTTTTAGCAGAAATTCAATTCACATACTAAGATTGTCTGGAAGAATTTATCCGGCCGTCATACCACCGTCAACAGGGTGAACCGCTCCGGTGATGAACTGGCTGTCGTCGCCGGATAAAAATACAGCTAAAGCTGCAATTTCTTCATTTTTTGCATATCGCCCCAGTGGAATCGCCTGCTCAAAGTTCTTTTTAACGGACTCCCCCTGACCGGGCGCAAAACCTTCCTCCAGGGATCGCATCATGCGATTATCAACGGGTGAGGGGTTGATGGTGTTGACGCGAATTTTGTGGGGTGCGCCCTCCATGGCTGCGGCTCGCATCATCCCGATATTGGCGTGTTTACTCGCTACGTAGGGAAGAACGTTGGGAGTGCCCGTCATACCCGCGACTGAGGAAGTAATGATCACAGAACCTCCCTTTTCTTTCATTAGGGGAAAAATATATCGCAACCCATAATAGACGCCGTGCACATTGACATTCATGAGCTGGTGATAGCTTTCCATGGGATATTCATCCAGGGGCTTGACCACGCCTTCAACTCCGGCATTGTTGAAGAAAATATCGACCTGACCAAAAAGTTTTTGCGCTTGTTTAGCGTAGCTTTTTACCTGTTTTTCGTCGGTTACATCAGCGGTGAAAATATGCAGATCATTGTGGTCCAGTTCGCGTTTGACTTCCTTTAATGCGGTCTCATCCCGGTCGACGATTAGTACCTTTGCTCCTTCTGCGAGCATTCTCTTAGCCGTGGCTTTTCCTATACCTCCGGATCCTCCTGTAATGACTGCTGATTTATTATTGAGTTGTCCCATGTTTTTGTTGTTTTTGTGAATAATTCCAAGGAATTTAGATTTGAGTCAGGGTATATTGATTTGGCGCTACCTTTGGAAAGGTGGAAGAATAAACAAGAGCGCTCTATTCTTCTCCTCTATAGAGGCTCGCATCGTCTGTTGAGCCCATTTAGAGTAGTTTTTTGAGTGCCTTTTGATATTTTTCTCTTCGTTTTTCATCTTTAGGTCCCACCTCGGGGAGCCGTGAAAGGTCAGAGTTTTGTGTAAGGTCAGAAATTTTCACCTGTCGGGCGACTTCATTTTGCTGCAATTGATCGATATATTCGAAGTAATCTTGCCCTTCGGGTCTCGTCATGGCATCGACGGCAGCGGCAATCTGGTCTCCAAACTCGTATCGGATATCTTCAATCGTATGCTCTGTATCTTCCACGACATCGTGGAGCAAAGCAGTAGCTGCGGTTTCCGCCGGGGCTTTTTCGCCGCCCACTCCCTTGAAAACCCGGAGGACGTGTGCTGTAAAATAATCTTCATTGGCTCTATCTGTTTGACCTTGATGCGCTTTTTTAGCGTAGTCGAATGCTTTTTGGACAATATCTTTCATGAGTATTCGAGTTTGTGTATTTTAGTGAATGACTTTAAGTCCCTGATTCCTATTGGGAAAGGATATTTATTTCGGTCTTAAAAGATAAGAATTATTTCTTAATTAGGCAAATTTCAATGTCCAAGGGTCGGGGAGGAGCGACGGAATCCAGGAGCCGGAATGCAGAGACAAGAGGCAGGAGGAACCGGGCCCGTTCCCGCTGCGGAGCAGCGGAAGTGTAAGGGATGGGAGGGGCGCACGGCCGACCCAGGCGGCCGGCGGTCCGAGAATCGCTTCTAGTGTCATTACCACTAAATCCGTAACAGACCAAGTCTTGATCTTTTTGCCCATATCTTCGTTGCTCTTCAGTCACAGAGTCAGGATCTGCTCCTTCATCGCGCCTTGATCTGAATAGAAATTTATTTCGACTTTTCCATATCTATTTAGTGGTAATGACACTAGCGATTTCGAGGACGGAACCCCCGCACAGCCCGACCCCGAGCGAAAGTGTCATTACAACCAAATCCGTTATAGACCAAGTCTTGATCTTTTTGCTCATATCTTCGTTGCTCTTCAGTCGTGTAGCTCATGTTATACTCCTTCCTTGCGCCTTGATCTGAACAAAAATCTGCTGCGACTTTTCTATACTTATTTAGTGGTAATGACACTAGCGAGGGGATACACCCAAAACCACATAAAAATTGAGTTCCTATTGGACTTTTTCCTGCAACTGTGCCTGAAATCCTGCTCGAGCAATAATTTTGGAAATTTCTTCCGGAGTGGCGGACGGACTTTTTACGGTTAACAGGCGATCGGGATGCTTCAAATCGAGTTGCCAATCACTGACCTTGTCATTTTTATCGAGCAGAGGTTGGACTTTGGATCGGCAATTGGTGCATTGTAAATTCGTGCTGAAGATGTAAGTGTTCATACTTGAATGTATTTATTTGAGTTGAATATTTTTGAGTCTAAGACTGTTGAGCACCACTGAAACGGAACTGAGTGCCATGGCGCCTGCAGCCAACATGGGGTCTAGTAAAAAACCGGTGAAAGGGTAGAGCAATCCGGCAGCGATGGGTATTCCTATGAGGTTGTAGATAAAGGCCCAGAATAGATTTTGATAGATTCCGCGGACGGTGAGTTGAGAGAGCTTGAGAGCCTTTGGGATATGTCTAAGGTCGGAGGTGACGAGGGTGATATCTGCCACATCCATCGCGATGTCACTGCCGTGTCCCATAGCAATGCTGAGGTCGGCGCGCGCCAGGGCTTCTGAATCATTGATGCCATCGCCCACCATGGCTACTTTCCGACCGTTTTGCTGCCATCTCATGACTTCTTCCGCCTTTTCGTCGGGCATGAGTCCGGCCCGGAAGGTAGTGATGCCCACCTCTTGGCTCACCGCGCGGGCGGTGTCTTCCTGGTCTCCGGTTAGCATGATGATTTCTATGCCCATATGCTGAAGTTGTGCGATGGCTCGGGTCGAGTGCTCTTTAATGCGGTCGGCAATTGCCAGCACGGCAATGACCTGATTATCGTGGCCAAAATACACGACGGTGCGTGCTTTGGCCTGCCAGGATTTTGCCTTTTCGCTGAGGTCGGTGGGCAACTGAAGTTCTTTTTGTTCCATGAGCGCTTTTTTGCCGACCCAAAACCTGTTTCCGACCTCCGTTTCTGCCGTGATGCCCTCTCCGGTCAGGCTATCAAAGCTCGAGAGGGCGGCAGGGGTGATGCCTTTTTCACTACAGTATCTTAGGATGGCCTGAGCGAGGGGATGCTCGGAACGGGCTTCCATGGCCATCAAAACGGCGAGGAGGTGGTTCGCGTCTGTGGATTTTGCCCAGACAATTTGACTTACGGTCGGCCGTCCTTCTGTGATGGTACCGGTCTTATCGAGGATCAGGGTATCGATATTTCGAGCCGTTTGCAGGCTTTGAGCGTCTTGAATGAGAATTTGATTTTCTGCTCCTTTCCCAATCCCCACCATAATAGCAGTTGGGGTGGCTAGTCCGAGGGCGCAGGGACAGGCGACCACCAGAACGCTGATCGCTGTCATCAAAGCGCGGGAAAAGGCCGCTTCACCTCCAACGCTCATCCAGACCACAAAGGTGATGATGGAAATGAGAATGACTGTGGGAACGAAAATACCAGCAATTTTATCGACGAGTTTCTGCACGGGAGCTTTGCTGCCCTGGGCGGCTTTGACGCGCGCTATGATTTGTGATAATAAGGTGGCTCGGCCCACTTTTTCTGCCCGGAACTCAAAGCTCCCTGTTTGGTTGATCGTACCGGCAAAAACGGTATCTCCACTACCTTTTTTCACGGGTTCCGGCTCTCCGCTGATCATACTTTCGTCGATGTAGCTTTGCCCTTCAGTGACCCGGCCATCGACTGGAATTTTTTCGCCCGGTTTGACGCGGATATCGTCGCCCACCTGAACCCGATCTATAGGCACTTGCTCATCGCCTGAATCTGTAATGAGCGTGAGGGTCTCCGCTTGCAGGCCCATGAGTTTTTTGAGTGCAGATGTCGTTTGCGATTTGGCGCGCTCTTCCAGGAGGCGACCGGCCAAAATAAAGGTGATAATAACAGTAGCGGCTTCGTAGTAGACATGAGGCTGAAAGCCCCGACTCGTCCAGAACTCAGGATATATCGTATTGAAGGCGCTAAATATAAAGGCGATTCCGGTGCTGAGCGCCACGAGGGAATCCATATTGGCTTGAGCCCGGCGAGCTTGTTTTGCGGCCTGGATAAAAAATTGTCGTCCGAAATAAAAGACGACGGGCACACTCAATAGCAGTGAGATCCAACGTCCGGGTTCCCATGACATGAAAAACATACCGAGTATAAAGACGGGCAGGGTGAGTAAAGCAGCTCCCAGGGTTTTGAGCTGCAGAGCTACATAGGCGGCTTGTTTTTCTTCCTTTTGTTGCTCGAAGGGGTCTTCACCTTCTGTAATTAGATCATAACCAACGGCTTGTAGAGCCGCTCTCAGCTCTTCATCTGTCGTATCGTATTCAACCTGAACGGAATGGTCGGCAAAATTGACCTCTGCCTTATGCACTCCCTCCGTCTGTTCCAACACGGATTCTACGCTGGAAGCACAGGCTGCGCAACTCATGCCGCTGACGGGGAAAATTTGTTTTTTATGATTTGTTCTGGACATATGTTTTTTCTTTGTTGTAGGTCTGCATTCGAAAACCCAACGGGCTGATTTCAATTTTGGGTTGAGAGGGATTTTCAGCTGCTATGCTCGGATCCCGAGCCCTCCTGCCTTTATCCCATCTAAATTCACCCTCCACACATTAAGATTCTCCAATGCAAGGGTAAGGATAACAACTTCGGGCTGGAAAGGACATTCAAAATTGCAGAAAAAATTTATACAATTTATTGCGAAGGGTCAGAAAGCGGAGGAATGCCGCTTCTCTCTGCATTGAATTGGGAGGGCGCTTGGCCCGTTCTTTGTTTGAAGTGGGAAGACAAATGCGCTGCACTGCTGTAGCCAACTATATCGGCAATTTCCTGTATGCGATATTGCTGGTAGGAGAGGAGTTCTTTCACCTTTTCAATCCTTTGTTCACTGATAAACTGCTCAATTGTCCGTCCTTCAATCTGCGAAAAGAGCCGGCTCAGGGCACTGTAATCTCTATGAAACTTTTTTTGGAGCAGAAGCGATACCTTTTCAGCAAAAGGACCCTCCCGGTGATGAATTTGCTGAATCAAAAACGCTTTTACCTCTTCGACGATCGCCTGATCGGGATCTTGCAGCAATTGAAACCCGATGTCTTCCAGCCGGGCTTCCAGGGTCCCTAGTTCGTTTTCAGAAAGGGGCTTTGTGAGACGGGCGGAACCTAAACTTACCTCTTCATACTCCAGATTCAACTCATTGAGGAGTTGCTCAACAGCCATAATGCATCGCGGGCAGACCATGTTTTTTATGCGAAAGATATTTTGTGATGCAGCGCTCATAGTTCAAATGTAAGATTCTTTCTGTATAAAACATTCGTGCCTGTGGAAGTTCAATCGCATTTTTCATAAATTATACTATAAATACTATCTAAGATGTTGGATGGCTATTATTTGATTTCGGGTGACGCCTGGAAATGCACCCTCCTTTTCGAAAATTTAGTCCACCATCCTTCCCATCCGTTCATCCGGGGAATCCTAATTCAGACATTGAGGCCCTGTGCGTTTGCCATTGTAGAGACAGGGCTCCTACTACGCCACAATCATATTTTTTGAACAGTTTGAAAATACCGCATTCCCGAACCGCGAAGCGGTGGCATTATTATAGAATGAGTGAACCTAAAACGATTACGAACCCAGAATGGGTGGCATTATTATGATGCGATCTGGCACACCCACCCATTTCCTCCTACTTTTTGAGTGGCCAAAAAGTAGGCAAAAAGCCCCCGGCCTGTCCTCGCGTCCTGTCGTTCTATCACTCACTTCACTAAACCCCTAAAAACTCACCCGATGTCTGCTGCAAAGGGCAGCATCCATCGGGCTCAGACACTACGCGGTTTAC
>JAWLFI010000003.1:0-32488 GCA_041685645.1 Saprospiraceae bacterium
AGGGTTGATAGTGATAAACGGATGCGATCCACGTCTAATTTTTCTATAAAACCCGCTTCTAAATTGGCCTCGGACTCTGATAAGTTCTCCCTTAAGTTACTGACGTTTTGATCCAGGATTTCCGCATTTTTCTGGGCAACTAAAACGTTGAGAAAGGCTTTCGTCACATTAAAGCGGACATCGGTTTCGCTCTGAACGAGCTCCCTTTTTCGCAATTCTTTGTAAAGGCGCTGTGCTTTCAATCCCACAAAGAAGCCGCCATCAAAGATGAGAGCATTCAGTTCCAAAGCTCCTTCGAGTCGATTTTTCGTGCCAAATTGAACTTCGGCAAATTCGCCGGGCATTCCTCCGAAAAACTGGGCGGGAACTAATGAAACGGGAATATCTAAAAAGTGCTGATATTGAACAGAACCGTTAATTTTGGGAATTCCCGTCGCCCAATACTCCAATATTTGGGCATCGGCATCCTCTATTTGCAGTCTGTCAATGTCGAGTTGATTGTTTTTTTCAATGGCGTAGTCCACGGCTTCCTGAAGTGAGAAGCTGGAGGCATTTTGCCCCATAAGTCCGGCGAATTGACAGCCGCAGATAATAATTAAAAGTCCGAATAATCTCATGCCTTTCCCTTTTTTTGCTCTTGAGTAATGATATATTGATAAGATTTCCACAATTTGACGCCTTCCGGAGTAGTGATTCCATTGACGTGGTAAGATATCAGTTGCATTAGCAAGTCATCTCTCTGATAGGTTTCCAGGGGAAAATACACCTCATTTACAGCCATGGATGCTTTGTGGATGAAAAAACGAGCGATGATTTCTGCATCTATATTTTCCCTATACAGACCCGTAGATTTTCCCCATTGGATGTTTTTCTTGAGAATCTCGTAAATAAATTTGAGTTGCTCGCTTTCTAAATCACTCCACAATGGACCGTAGTATTTTTGTAGATCGTAATGAGTGACGGGACTGACTTTCCGCATTCGCTTCATTATAAAAATCGTAGTCTGAACCATTTGCTCAATGGCGTCTTTGCTGTTGGATTGTAAATGTACCATCTGATCTCTTTCCTCCCTGAGGTCTAATTCGAATACTTTTTGTACCAACTCCTCTTTGCTGCTGACCTCCTGGTACAGGGTTTTTTTCGATACGCCCAGCTGCCGGGCAATATCCGACATCGTAACGGATCGTATCCCGTAGCGATAGTATAAATCTCGTGCCTTTTCGATGAGCGACATATTGTTTTTTTGATCTGCAAAGAGATTTTCTCTCGCAGCCACGATTTAACACAAAGGAAACTATTTTGTTGCTAATAGTTTCTATAGTATTCGATGAATTTGCATTTTTTCTCGACCACGGTCATTTTAGAGAAGTTTGAAGCTGCTTTTCAACGGTATTCTCATGTCATTCACCGGAATGAAACAATCATGACAATCAATTTTTATCTTTGCTAATCAAAGGAGGAGTACTTCTTGTTCACTAGTCAAATTACAGTATGAGTCAGATGAAATACGGAACTGCTTTTGTTCTCCTTTTGCTATTCTTTTTAGGGCAGTATTGTGCTAGTGAAGGAGAGCGAAAAGAGACAGTCAAAGAGGACAAGTCAGAGACAGTGAGCAGCGAAGATCAGATCCTGGAAAGAGGAGCGAGGATCTTTAAAACTCATTGTGTCAACTGTCATGGTATGGATGGGAAGATGGGCTTTAATGGAGCGAAGGATCTGACGGAAACGGAACTCACAATGTCGCAGCGCAAACTCTTGATCGCAAATGGAAAAGAAACGATGATGGCATTCAAAAATATTTTATCCTCTGAAGAAATTACAGCGGTGGCCAGGTATTCTGCTACTTTCGCTGAGGAGAATGAATAAGGCGATAAACATATTAGGCCTGATGTCAGGCAGTTCTTTAGATGGTATGGACCTGGCTTTGATTCGTTTTGTTCCAGTTAAACATTCCTGCCCACCTCAGTTCGAGTGGTTGGCTGTCGATCATTTTGAATATTCAGAAGTTTGGAAAGAGAACTTGCGACGATTGCCTCAGTTGACTATAGGTGACTGGATGACCCTGCACGTTGCCTTTAGCCAATATGTAGCCGATAAACTCCGAAGGATTCCCTGTGTTAGAGAAGCAGAATTGGTCGCCTGGCACGGACATACCAGCGCTCATCGACCCGATCAACACTGGACATCAGCATTGGGCGATCCACAAGCCTTAGCCGTGTCGCTGCAACTGCCTGTGATTGGCGAATTCCGAAATAAAGATATAGCTCTGGGAGGACAAGGAGCTCCTTTAGCTCCCATTGTGGATTTACATTTTTTCCCGGATGATCAGGCTGCGATTAACCTGGGAGGTATTGCCAATATCACCCGGCTCCACCCATCTTTTCGGGCCTTTGATATTTGCGGTTGCAATCAAGTATTGAATGCCATCGCTGAAAAAATGGGACACGCCATGGATCGCGATGGTGAGATTTCAACCCGTGGTCGCGTCAATGAGGACTTGAGATCCCATCTGAATGATTGGATGTATTTAAAAGAAGAGCCTCCGAAATCTTTAGATAATGCTGTGGTTAAAGAATTTTACGCGCAAATCATAGATCGCGAAGATTTGGCGCCTGAGGATACCATGGCGACTGCGGTTGAGCACATTACCGATGCTATAGCGACAGCGGTTCGTCGCAACAAGCCTCAAAAAATACTGTTAAGTGGAGGTGGAGCCAGAAATATAAACCTGGTGAATCGTTTGCGAAGCAAATGTCCTAATGATATAATTTCGGTGGCTCCATCTCCCTGGCTGGATTACAAAGAAGCTTTCTTAATGGCTTATATGGCGTATTTGTATGAAAAGAAAGAAAATAACGTATTTTCGAAGATGACGGGAAGTCAAAGAGATCATATCGCTGGCGTGAAATATACTTTCTAATTCATGAGTGCAATGACAAATCAGAAAAAAGTTGCGGTTACAGATGCCTCCGGTGTCATGGGCCCGGCTGTCATTCACGAACTGCGCGCCAGGGGACATTTTGTTTCGGCCTTGTTGCCGGAAGGGCAGTTGCTGCCGGAATCTCTGGCTGCCTTGAGTGATATTACTTATGTAGAGGGTGATGTATTAGATGTGCCGGCTCTCGAGGACTTGTTCTCTAATGTAGATATTGTGGTTCATACCGCTAATTTATTTTCTCTTTCTTCGAGGGACAAGGCGCGCATGAGAAAGGTAAATATTGAAGGTACGTTTAATGTGGTCAATCTGGCCTTAGCTCAAGGCGCAGAAAAACTGATTCACATGAGCTCTACAGAGTCGCTGGGGCACAGCAGTGAACCGGAAGTGCGAGATGAAAACTCAAAATGGGAGGAAAACAAAAACAGCACGGTTTACGGGCGAACCATGTTTCAAAGTGAGTTACAGGTCTGGCGCGGAACGGCCGAAGGCTTGCCGGCAGTTATTTTACGGCCGTCTCATATCCTGGGAGGTCACGCTCAGGATAACCCGGTGTTTCAATGGTTAACTCATGTCATGCAGGGAGCTACTTTTTTCCCCACGGGAAAAGCGGGCTGGGTCGATGCCCTGGACGTAGCCCGTGCAGTGGAATTGAGCATGTCGCCGGAGGTGGAAAATGAAGCCTTTATCATTAGCGCCGGCAATTTCACCTACAAGTCGATCATGGAGCAGATTGTCGCCGTAGCGGGGCTGCGACCGCCGGTAAAAAGCTGGCCCAATTCCTGGAATTTCCTCTTGACGCTGTGGCAGAAAGGGCGATCTCTCTGGACGGGCGATCGACCCTGGATCACATCGGAAAGTTTGACCTTGAGTCGAATGCACGCATCCTATGATGGGACAAAGGCAGAAGAAGTGCTCGGCTTGGAGTATAGATCGATCGCAGATAGCATACAGCTCATGGTCGAGGCGTACCAGAAAGCCGGCCGCGAGGAAAATTGGGAGATGGTGCCCAACTATTGAAGACTTTCGGGATTACATTCCGAATAGTATCTTTGAGACATGGTCATAGGATACGACGCTAAGCGCGCTTTTAGAAATACCACGGGACTGGGGAATTACAGTCGGGATGTCATCGATTTAATCGGAGGTGAGGGACACGAACTGCATCTGTTCACTCCCAATGATGAATTGTGCGTGACCTGGAAGCCCCCCGGCTCTGCTCAGATTGTCAGTCCGGGACGATTCTCTCCGTTTTGGCGCATGTATGGAATGTATCGGCAGGCGGCTGCTCGTCCATTGGATTTGTATCACGGATTGAGTCATGAATTGCCTCTATCCGTAAAAAAAATGGGCTGCCCGAGCGTCGTGACCATTCACGATTTGATTTACAAGCGATTTCCTCAATATTTCGGTCTTTGGGATCGGAATGTGTACGATATGAAATGGAAGTGGTCCGTACAGGCTGCAGATCACATCATCGCTATTTCTCAGGCGACGGCAAATGATATCATCCACTTTTTTCAGGTGCCGGCGGAGAAAATCACCGTGATTTATAATTGCGTATCAGAAGCCTTTCAGCCCACAGTATCCGATGAATTGGATCTAGCAGAATTAGATCCCCATTGGCCTGCGGAGCCTTACGCCTTATTTCTGGGACAAAATAATGAGCGGAAGAATTTAGACTTACTGATTCGAACCTATGAGCGTTTTGCCGACCAATTGCCACCGCTGGTGGTGATCGGAGCGGGTCGCGAATTGGGTCTACAGTCTAGTGGGGCAGGGGAACGCATTTTTGCGCCTCAGCGTCGGTTCAGCGAGCGGGAATTAGCCACTGTAATGCGCCGCGCCCGTATGCTGGTCTATCCCTCTCGATTTGAGGGTTTTGGCATGCCGGTGCTGGAGGCGATGCAGTCGGGCACGCCTGTGATTACCTGTGCGAATTCGTCGCTACCGGAAGTAGGCGGAGATGCAGTGCTATATACTGATGAGGGTGATCCCGGGGAACTATTGGAGCACATGACCCAATTGATGAGAGACGATCAATTGTACGAGGAACTGCGCCGGGCCGGTTTGGAGCGCTCAGGGCAATTTAGTCGCGAACGACAGCGACAACAACTCCTCGCCCTCTACGATCGAATTATTCGGTAAAGTACTGATCGGGATCTTCAACGGGTTTATTAAAAGTGACGAGTACTTTTAGATTCACAGAGGTGGGTTTGCCATCCGTTTCAGCGGGATAAAAAGGCTGAAGGGTCTTCATGACATCCTCAGCGGCGTCATCCAGGTCGTCGCTGACGCCTTTGTCTATATTTATTTTTTTGACAGCGCCCTTATCCGTGACTCGAAAGGATACGATCACCACACCTTCTCTACCTTCTTCCAAAGCAGACTCGGGATAGACCACATTGCCCTGTATGTCTTTAATGAGTCCATTATTTCCCTTGGGATACATGGGCATTTTGTCCGGCTTTTCCTGGGATTCACTCACGTCAAATAAGCCTCGTATTTCTCTGTATTCCAGATCTTCAACTTGCTCATTGGTAGGCATTTTGTGGCTACTACAGGCCGTAAACAGGGAAAGGGCAAAGGCGAAAAAGAGGAGTGAAAATTGGAATCGAATCATGGACTTTTAATTTTGATTGTACAAGATAACGACTTCGCTGAAAAATCCATTGTGCAAAGGCAGATAATTTGCAATTAGTGGGAAGGCCCGGCGCGATTGCTTTTGGCGCCGGAGGCGACAGCGCGTGAGGGATGGTAGTGGTCACGGCTCGCCTTTGGGCGAGACGTGAGTCCGGCACTTTTTCTATTGGTCGCCCGGAATTTACAATAAGCTACACTGTCATAAGCAGTGGTCTTGTCGGTCCGAAGAAAAAAGTGCCGGACGGAACCCACGCACAGCCCGACCCCGTCCGCGAGGCATCGCCCGCGGAACGGGGGCACGCCCAAAAAAAACAGAAAAGCGTCAAATTAATAATAGCCGGCCCCGGCAGTCAACCTTTCCTGCCAATGTTCGTTTACAATCCAATTACATTAAAGCGTGCGAAATTTCTTACCTTTGCACCGGAAATTAAAAAGAATAAGATGCAAGCAGTAGATCAAAAATTAGATTACAAAGTAAAAGATATTTCGTTGGCCGACTGGGGTCGCCTCGAAATCGAATTGGCCGAGGCGGAAATGCCGGGTTTGATGGCTCTGAGAGACAAGTATGGTAAGGAAAAGCCGCTGAAAGGTGCGCGTATAGCCGGATGTCTTCACATGACGATCCAAACGGCCGTGCTCATTGAAACACTCCTGGAATTAGGTGCAGAAGTCACATGGTCTTCGTGCAATATTTTTTCTACTCAGGATCACGCAGCAGCGGCGATGGCGAAGGCGGGCGTGCCTGTTTTTGCCTGGAAAGGGATGACGGAAGAGGAATACGACTGGTGTTTGCGCCAGACGATCGATGCCTTCGAAGGGGGTAAGCCACTGAATATGATTCTGGACGATGGCGGTGACCTCACCAATATGGTGTTGGATCATCATCCGGAAATTGCTCAGAAGGTGCAAGGGATTTCTGAAGAGACCACGACCGGTGTATTGCGACTGTATGAAAGGGAAAAGAAGGGTACACTGCCCATGCCGGCGATCAATGTGAATGACTCTGTAACGAAATCTAAATTTGATAATAAGTACGGCTGTCGCGAATCTTGCGTGGACGCGATTCGACGGGCTACGGATATCATGATGGCGGGCAAAGTAGCCATCGTTGCCGGTTATGGCGATGTAGGAAAAGGTTCTGCAGCTTCATTGCGATCTGCGGGCTGTCGCGTCATCGTCACGGAAATCGACCCCATTTGTGCCCTGCAAGCGGCCATGGACGGATACGAAGTGAAGAAAATGAAGGATGCGATTCCAAGAGCGGATATCATCGTTACGGCGACGGGCAACAAAGATATCATCGCTGAAGAACACTTCCGACTGATGAATGATAAAACGATCGTGGCCAATATCGGACACTTTGATAATGAAATCGATATGGCCTGGTTGAACGGTACTTTCGGAACGACTAAAGTTGAGGTGAAACCACAAGTAGACAAATATACGATCGACGGAAATGACGTTATCGTGTTGGCTGAAGGCCGATTGGTGAATTTGGGTTGTGCCACGGGACACCCGTCTTTTGTGATGTCGAATTCCTTTACGAACCAGACATTGGCTCAAATGGAGTTGTGGAATAGCAATGATCAATACGAAAATAAAGTGTACACTCTACCCAAATCGCTGGACGAGGAAGTCGCCCGACTTCATTTGGCTAAAATTGGCGTAGATCTGGAAGTACTGACAGATGAGCAGTCTGACTATATTGGAATCGATAAAATGGGTCCATATAAATCAGATGCCTACAGATACTAGGTTTTTGAGTTTGAATCTATAGAAAGAGCTGCTGTCCCTGACGGTGGCTCTTTTTTTTTGGGGTGAGCAATTTTTTTGGTCATCAGCCCAACAGTTGGCCCCCTTTTTTCATTAGTACTATATATGGATAAAATATTGCAGTGGTTCAATAATTTGACCAAAGAGAAGCCGAAAAATGAGCGGAGTGAGTACATTATTGCCGATGAGATTGAGGCAGGGCTAGAGGATTGGAAACAGCAGGCCGAATTTGCGGATATTCTCAACGAATTGCGCTCCGCCTACATTCAGTTCACGCAGGGCGACAGCTCGCATCCCGATATTGATTTTCTCAGTCAGGACGCGTCCAACGGCTTCATTCTCGACGTCCATCACTGGCAGTTACCCGCTGAAAAATGCCTCATGCTCCTGGCTTATTGGAAGGAATATTTGCACAGCGAACACTACATCAATTCCATGTCCGATCTGCGACTCAAGGCCAAAGGCAGTCGCCAGTACTGTTGGTATCGCCACTATTTAAAGCCCTCTTTGCGAAAGCTAGCTCCTGGTAATCAGCGGTTTGGGAATATCGAATTGGTCTGTCAGATGATCGAAGGTCAGCCCGACCATATCAAGGTGCAAAGTAACGCCTATGTGGATTCCAAGTACGATGAGGCGGAGTCTTTTGGCACCCTTTTATTTCGCATGACGGAAGTGCCCGTATAGTTTATTTTTTTTATTTTTTGGCCGTGCCCCACGATGGGATCGTGGGGTCGCTATGCTTCGCCGCTCGCTATTCGCTCGGCCCTTGCTTCGCTGCGGTCTCCCTCCGCGGGGCGGAGGGCCGGCTGCGCAGCGCTCACGGGGGTTCTGCAGGGAGACTTGCTCCCGGATTTTTTCCGGCTCCTGCTAATGAAAATGAATGCAGAAACTTAAGGAGTGATTCTCATTGAGTCATACGAATAGAGCATCATGGGAGATGGTAGCAGTTGACCGTCCTGTAATTGAGTTTTCAAAAACTGCAAAATTTCGGTACAGACTCAAAATTAGACGAGATAATACAACAGTTGCGCTGTAAAAAGGCTTATACTTATATAGTGATAGAAGAAAGAACAATTGACGAAGTCTTGAGTATGAAGCGGGCGATTATTGATGTTCGATCCCCCGGCGAATTCGATAAGGGGCACATTCCCGATGCGATTAATATTCCCCTTTTATCCAATGCGGAGCGCGCTGAGGTGGGGACCGCATACAAGCAAGAGTCCAGAGAAAAAGCGGTGTCTCTCGGCTATAAATTTGTCACTCCCAAATTCCGGGACTTGATTCGTCAGTCTTTTCAAGCGGCTCCTGATGGAAAAGTTATTGTTCACTGTTGGCGCGGTGGCATGCGAAGTCAAGCCTTTGCCGAGCATCTCGCCGAAAGTGGTTTCAGTGACATAAAAATAATAATTGGAGGGTATAAGGCGTACCGAAACCAGGTGTTAGACGACTTGGCTGAGCCCGGGGCACTCAAAATATTAGGAGGATATACCGGCAGTGGTAAGACCCCGATCCTGGCCGAATTGAAGGCAATGGGTGAACAAGTCATTGATTTGGAAGGAATGGCGCATCATAAGGGATCGGCTTTTGGTGGGATTGGAGAAGGGGAATCCCCCACGGTCCAGCAGTTTGAGAATAATTTGCATAGCGAGTGGAGCCGCTTAGATCGTCAGCGACCGATATGGTTGGAAGATGAAAGTCACAATATAGGTCCCGTGAGAATTCCACTTGCTTTTTACAGAGCCATGCGGACATCTCATCTTTATTTTGTCGATATCCCGAAAGAAGAGCGGGCCCGACATTTGGTGAAGGAATATAGCAGCTTTGATCATCGCGCCCTGGTTGAAGCTCTGCAGAGGATATCTAAGCGCCTCGGAGGATGGAGAAAGCAAAAGGCACTGGAATATCTGGAAGTGGAAAATTATTACGAAGTGGCGTTAATCACGCTGCAGTATTACGATAAGTTTTATCAGAAGAGTTTGAATAAGCGGACGAGCGAAGAGGTGACCCATATTAAATTATCGACGACGGATCATCGCAGCAATGCAGTGAATATTTTAAAAGAATTGAGGAATGAAGAAAGTTAAATTGACGCAGTATAGTCACGGAGCCGGTTGCGGATGTAAAATATCTCCAAAGCTTCTATCGACAATTCTCCAGACCGATATTCCCCGGATAGAGGACTCGAGGCTGCTCGTGGGCAATGATTCTAGAGATGATGCCGCTGTTTGCGATTTGGGCGACGGAACGGGAGTGATTAGCACGACCGATTTTTTCATGCCGATTGTAGATGATCCCTATACGTTTGGAAAAATAGCAGCCACAAATGCAATCAGCGATGTATATGCCATGGGGGGGGATCCGATCATGGCTATTGCTATATTGGGCTGGCCCATCGATAAATTATCTGCAGAAGTGGCCCGCGAGGTGTTGGAAGGTGGGCGCAACTCCTGCCGTGAGGCGGGAATAGCTTTGGCAGGAGGCCACAGCATAGACAGCCCCGAACCTATTTTTGGGTTAGCGGTGACAGGTCGGGTTAATTTACAGCAGTTGAAACGCAACGATACGGCAAAAGAGGGCTGCAAGTTATATTTGACCAAACCCCTGGGGGTAGGAATATTGTCCACAGCGCAGAAACAGGGAAAGTTGGAACCTGAGCATGCACATATCGCCCCAGATTCTATGACGACATTAAATGTTCTGGGTACGAAATTGGCAAAAATAGAGGGCGTGCGGGCGATGACAGATGTTACTGGCTTTGGTTTACTGGGACATCTGATAGAAATGTGTGAGGGGAGTGGCCTCTCAGCAGAAATTGACAGTTCTAAGATTCCAATTTTTCAGGAAGTAGAGATTTATTTAGATCAAAAGTGTATTCCCGGAGGGACCTATAGAAATTGGGAGAGTTACGGTCATCATATCCACCTGAGAAATCCGGGACAGCAGAGCATACTTTGCGATCCGCAAACGAGCGGTGGTTTATTGATTGCAGTGGAAGAGGATGCTATTGAGGCAGTAGAGGATTTGTTGACAGAGCACAAAGCCAATCCCGTGCCCTTTGGGCACTTAAAAGCGAAGGCAAAGCCGCTAATCGAGGTATTTTAGGTGATTAAAGAACTAAACAGTAACGACCCTGGTTCGTTAGTTTTTTTTATCCTGTGATAGACCCAAGAATATCGTATACATATTGTTGCAGAATTCTTTCGGTGTTTCCGGGTTCTATTTTTTTTCTAAATTAGCGAGTATTATTCATCAACTTTAGGGCAATCATAGTGGTCTGGGGTGAATTCATTCTGTTACTCTCCCCTTGAAATCAAAAGTGCAGGGAAATATATTAGGAGCAGATGGGAGGAGCCGATGATTAGAGTCCAGAAATAAAAATTGACGGTATGACGAAATCAGATATATTTTCCGCTGTCCGTAATAAGGACGTCGAGGCCATTCGCGAAATGTGTGAGCATCGGCCGCAATTGTTGTCTGCTCAGGATGAAAGGGGGGCTACTCCATTATTGCTGGCTACTTATTTGGGGCATAGAAAAGTGGCGAAGGCCTTAATAGATATGGGCGCTCCCCTAGACGCCAGAGATAAAGCCGGTAATACGGCCCTGATGGGCATGGCTTTTAAAGGAGATGAGTATATGGGGAGATTGTTGTTAGATGCGGGCGCAGATGTAAACGCCCGCAATTTCGGAGGGGCAACAGCTCTGAGTTTTGCGGCGACATATGGGCAAAAGGAGATCGCTGAGATTTTATTACAGTCCGGAGCCGATCCATCAATTGCAGATGCAGATCATCAGCGTCCCATTGACCTTGCCCGACAAAATAACAATGAAGAAATCGTCCAGATTCTTGAAAATCGCAGCTAATTCTGAAAAAAAAGTCTTGTTTAAGCGCTTTTTCACTCCAAAATGGGTGCTGAAAAGATTTTTTTTAGTTTTTGGGCAACAGTTTTTATTGACCCCCGTTATAAAAACGAATTTTAAACCAACTATATCTTTTGCCTAAGATATGGTATCAAAAACGTATAATCATGGCAATTTTCAAGAAAATTTCACTTTTTGCATTATCAATTGCATTTATATCCACGAGTGCGATGGGACAGGAAACAGAATATAGTGATTCAGATATGGAAATGTTTGCATCGGCATTTCAAGAGGTCCAATCGGTGAATCAAGAAATCCAAAATGAAATGGTAGGAGCCATTGAAGAAGAAGGCTTAGACGTTCAGCAATTCAATCAAATCCAACAAGCTACTCAAGCGGAAGGAGAAGATACTGAGATTTCTGAAGAAGACATGGCAAAATACCAAAAGTCAATGGAAGCGATTCAAAAGGTGCAAACCGAAGCTCAAGACAAAATGAAGAAAGTCATTGAAGAATCGGGCATGAGTATGGAGAAGTACCAAGAAATCATGCGTGCAGTTCAGGAAGATCCTGCTATTCAGGCTAAGCTGCAAAAAATGATGGAAAGTCAAGGTCAAGGTCAGTAATTTTGATAGGTTAGTAGATTAGTCGAAGTAAGAAGATACCTCCATAAAATTTTATGGGGGTATTTTTTATGTCGGAGCTGGGTTGGGGGGATAAAAAAAGCCTCTTGACCGAGGTCAAGAGGCAAATAAAAGTGGTACCTCCAGGAATCGAACCAGGGACACCAGGATTTTCAGTCCTGTGCTCTACCAACTGAGCTAAGGTACCTCTTGTTTTTTTGAGCGATGGCAAAGATATAAGATTCTTCTTAAGTTAAAAATATTTTAGGCAAAAAGCAAGCTAGTATTTTTTTTACTGAATTCTTACTACCTTTAAGTACATCCGACTTGTATAATTTGAGGATCAATCGAGTGCGGCAAATTATTTTCATATGATATTATCCAGGGCGCTCTTATCTATATTGGCGCTATTCTTTGGTATCGTTCTCTATCTCGTATTCATGCGCGATCTCGATCAATGGAGGTGGGCTATACTGCCTCTGGTTCTGATTGCCATCGTAACCTATATTTTTTCTTCTGAGTTAAATCACTGGTGGCTCAATCGCTATCCTACCGATCTGGATAAAAAGGAGCACCAGTTTTTGATACGTCACCACTCGTATTATAAAGAATTATCGCCCGCGAGGCAAAAACAATATGGGCGGGAGTGTATTGCTTTTCATCGGAAACGAGACTTTATTTTGCAGGGTGTTCCCAATTTTCCGGATGATGTGAAGGTTCTTTGGTCGGCTCAGGCTTTAGACTTGAAGTATTTATTAGACCTTCCGGAGCCCGGACTCAATCATTACGAAACCGTTGTGGTTTACCCCCATCCATTCATAACCCCCGAAATAGACCATGTTCACGCCAGTGAGACCCACCACGAAGAAGGCGTTTGGCTGTTTTCTGTGGAGCAGGTTATTTTCGGAATGACCCAACCTGCCCGTTTCTTTAATATTGTTTTGTATGAGTTTCTTCGCGCCGCCCGCCAACGGCATCCCGACTGGTTGGAAGAGATTGAAGAACATGACCTAAGTGATCTCAAGCAAGTGAGGTTGGAGTTGTCCAATATATCAGACGAACATATCAGGGGATGGTTAAATGTTCCCGAGATCGATTGGCGATCTGCCTATGTAACCATTTTGGTTTCGCATTGGCCATATTGGAGGGTAATGCACCCTCTTAGCATTGATCGCATTCCTTTGGCTCGATATATCCAGGAGGTATATCAGAGAAAGCAAGTGCCCATCCCTACTAATTTATCGCGATAAATACAAGGATCGGTTTCTAAACAACTCTCTAAAGTAGGGGTCGGTTTGATCCTTCACAAAGTGAATCGCTTCTCCCGTTGATTTCATTTCCGGGCCTAATGCTTTATCTACATTAGGGAACTTATCAAAGGAAAATACCGGAACCTTGATGGCGAAGCCCTCGAGCTTCTTCTGGATATCGAAATCCTTGATCTTTTTATTGCTGATCATAACATGAGTGGCTACATTCAGATAAGGAACACCGTAGGCTTTTGCGATAAAGGGGGTCGTTCTGGATGCTCTGGGGTTAGCCTCAATAACATACACATCATCGTCTTTAATGGCGAATTGGATGTTGATGAGCCCTTTTACATTTAATGCTTTAGCTATTTTTTCAGTGTAGGACTTCATGAGAGCCAGACTCTTTTCGGGAATGCTATAAGTAGGCAATACGGCTGAACTATCACCGGAATGAATGCCCGCGGGTTCAATGTGTTCCATAATACCCATAATGTGGACTTCATCTCCATCACAAATGGCGTCAATCTCAGCTTCTTTGGCCCGGTCTAAAAACTGATCGACCAGGACTCTGTTGTCCGGCATGTGTTTGAAAATGCTCAATACCTGCCGCTCCAACTCATCGTCATTGATCACGATGCGCATGCGCTGTCCACCCAATACATAAGACGGCCGCACGAGTACCGGATAAGTGACTTTATTAGCAATTTTGAGCGCTTCAGCTGCATCTGCAGCTACGCCGTATTTCGGATAGGGGATTTCTAATTCTTTGAGCAAGTCTGAGAATCGACCGCGATCTTCCGCTAAGTCCATAGAGTCAAAAGAAGTGCCTAGAATAGGCACATTGTGCTCTTTAAATTTCTCAGCTAGTTTCAGGGCGGTTTGTCCACCGAGTTGGACGATGACTCCAACGGGTTGCTCCAGGTGAATGATTTCCTCGATGTGCTCCCAGAATACCGGCTCGAAGTAGAGTTTATCCGCCACGTCAAAATCTGTAGATACAGTTTCCGGATTGCAGTTTATCATGATAGACTCATAGCCGGCTTCTTTGATCGCGATCAAACCATGCACACAACAATAATCAAATTCAATACCCTGTCCGATTCTGTTGGGTCCTGAGCCCAAAACGATAATTTTTTTCTTGTCGCTGGCTATACTTTCGTTCTCCTGTTCAAACGTAGAATAGAAGTAGGGGGTATGAGCTTCAAACTCAGCTGCACAGGTGTCCACCATTTTATAGGTTCTCCTCATGTTGAGGTTCATGCGTCGCTTGAAAACATCAGATTCCCGCACCCGCATCAACCAGGCGATTTGGGCATCGGAATAGCCGGCTTGTTTGAATCTAAGGAAAAAGTGAGCGGGAATATCCTCCGGCAGATTATATCGCATCAGTTCTTTTTCCATATCTACCAGCTCCTTGATTTGCTCTATAAACCAGGGGTCGATTCCCGTGAGTTTACAGACGCTTTTCACGGGTACACCCAGTCGCAAAGCATCTTTGATGCGATAGACTCTATCGTCACTTGGCGTTTTGAGTCGATCTAAAATATCAGCTGTCCTTAACCACTCTTTTTTATCAGCACCTAGCCCCATGCGGTTGTTTTCTTGAGATTGAGCCGCTTTCTGTAGTGCTTCGTTGAAGGATCTGCCAATAGCCATCACTTCACCTACGGATTTCATTTGTAATCCGAGAGTGTGATCAGCGCCGTGGAATTTGGAAAAATTCCATCGGGGCATTTTTACAATTACGTAATCCAGCGTGGGTTCGAATAGAGCAGAAGTGGTCTGTGTGATTTGATTGTTCAGCTCATCCAGTGAGTATCCGACCGCTAATTTAGCGGCAATTTTGGCGATGGGGTATCCCGTAGCTTTGCTAGCCAGGGCAGAAGAGCGAGATACGCGTGGATTGATTTCAACTGCGATGAGTTTTTCGTCTTCGGCATTGAGAGCGAATTGTACATTACATCCTCCACTAAAATTACCCATAGATCGCATCATGAGTATGGCTGAATTTCTCATGTGCTGATATGCAGTATCCGAAAGTGTCATAGCAGGCGCTACCGTAATACTATCTCCGGTATGGACACCCATGGGATCCATATTTTCAACGGTACAAATAATGACAACATTATCGTTGCAATCTCTCAACAATTCCAACTCAAACTCTTTCCATCCCAACAGGGCTTTTTCTACGAGTACTTCATGCACCGGGGAGCGATCGAGGCCGCGACGCAGGGATTCATCGAACTGATCTTCAGAAAACACGAAACTACCGCCACTTCCGCCCAGGGTGTAGGAAGGGCGGATAACTAAGGGGAATCCCAGTTTTTGAGCCGCTTCCTTTCCTTCTAAAAAAGAATTGGCAATGTAGGAAGGAGCGACGATTTGACCGATGTCAATCATATGTTTTCGGAAAGCTTCGCGGTTTTCCGCGAGCTCTATGGCCTCGATGTCAACGCCAATCATGCGCACATTATACTTGTCCCAGAGGCCGATTTTATCGGCATCTATCGCAAGATTGAGTGCAGTTTGCCCACCCATGGTGGGTAAAACGGCATCTATCTTTCTCTCTTTAAGAATTTGCTCGAGGCTATCGGTAGTCAGCGGAAGCAGATAAATATGGTCTGCTGTGACCTCATCAGTCATGATGGTCGCCGGATTGGAATTGATTAAAGAAACCTCAATGCCCTCTTCTCGCAAGGAGCGGGATGCTTGAGATCCTGAATAGTCGAATTCGCAGGCCTGACCAATGACAATGGGGCCACTACCAATAATTAACACGGAACGGATGGAAGAATCTAACGGCATAGGATTGAGTTTTTAGCCGCGATCAAAGGTATTAAAAATTGTGTAATTTCTAGTGTTTCAGGGAAGAAAGTAAAACTTAAAAGGAGGCAATAGTTATCTGTGGACTGAAATGGGGACTCTTAACCCATTCTCATTATTTCACAATGCTGATATCTCCATTCTCTTTTATTTTTTGAGGGGTTTCGCAAAGGAAGTATTCCATTCGAATGACGTAAGCAAATACGGCTGGATTCATGGGTGGGGATTTGAATCGGCCATCCCAGCCAAATTCGTGATCGCGAGACTCGAAAACCATATTTCCCCAGCGATCAAAAACTTTCATATCGAAATCCCGAATTTCCATTTCACGTGCTTTTTCAACTTTAAAGATATCGTTGATCCCATCACCATTCGGGCTGAAGACATTGGGTATGTGAAAAGGTCTGTCGTCGGCATTAAAAGCCGAAAACTCTAAGGTAAAGGATTCATCAATTAAGTCACATTGGTTTGATATTTGAACACTATAGGTGCCGCTTTCCGTAAAGTTTCGCTGAGGATCCATCGCGCCATCATTCCAAATGATTTGCGCGTCATCCTCATAACTACTTAAATCCACCGCATATTCACTGTCTTTGCATAATAGAGTGTCAGGAAGAGATAAGTCGGGTATGCTTGGAATAATATAAACGAACTTTTCATCTTCGGCGACACAACTACTATCCGAAACCACTTCGACGGCATAAGTGCCCGTTTCAGAAACCCCGATAGACTGGGAGGTGGCTCCTGTTGACCAATTTGTCGTTTCAATAGTAGCGCCGCTATTATTTTGAACGTCCAGCACAACCGTCTCCCCCTCACAGGCAGTATCTAATCCGATAATTTCTATTTCTGGAATAGTAGCAAAACCTATGCCAGCGGAGTCGATGAAATCACATTCATCAATGGAATATTCTGCGATGTAAAGATCATTTTCAGTGACTGTGATTTGTGTTGAGGTCTCATTTGTGGGACGCCATTGAATATTTTCAGCTCGATCATCTAACCGGAGAACGTACTCGTCTTCTCCACACAGAATTCGATCTTCGAGACGAACGCTGGGATTTATGAGGGTGAGATCGAAGGAATCAATAAATACGCAATTACTTTCCGTGGCCGTCACGCTGTAGACGCCGCTGGAAAATGCACGAAGAGTCTGTGACTGCGAGCCCGTATTCCATCTATACACGGGGTTTTTCCCGTCTCGTGATGAAGATAAGTCGATAAAAGGTTCTCCACATACCAATAGAGTGTCCTTTTTCGGAGCTTCTGCCAAAATAGTTTCAATGGTAATCTCTAAGGTGTCGGGATCTAAACAACTACTGTTGGACCTGGCAATAAAAGTTACGTCATAGGTTCCAATGGAGTCATAGGTGTTGGTAGGAGCAAATGCTGTTGAAGTATCTCCATCTCCAAAGTCCCAGAAGTATTCATCGGCGCCAATACTGTTATTGATAAACTGAGCTTCGTAGGGGGCACAACCAAAAGTGTCAAGTTCAAGATCGACGATAGCTTCTAATCTCGATAATTGAAAGTCAAATTTAATGGCAGCTAAATTACAACGCGAAGACGTGCCATTTCTCCTGGACCAGGCGCGAGGTGTAGTGGGAAAGTCATCAAACCCTCCACAGCCGGCGCAAACGGCTTGATAAATAATCCCCTTATCATCAAAGCGGCTCGTTCCCCCATCCACGTGATCATTTGTTTGTGATACATTATCAATTCTACCAAAAAAACTACCGTAGATCAATTCTTCGAAGTCTCTTTCCAACACCATAAAGTAAAAGTCACTTCCGTCGGTGTTGCTCTGAAAGGCATCTGATGTGACATCTAAGCCATCAGTCGTCGAGTTTGAGAGCTGACCTCCTAAATTATTCGTCACTCCACCCCATCCAGAATAGAATATGCGCTTACATGTATCGATCATAAAAGCAGTTGGGGAAAGGTCGACTTCGCCACTGCCCGTGCCAAATTCAGTAGAAAGCTCTACTGAAGATAAATCGGGACTCATCCTTTGAATAAATTGTCCGCTGTTGGGCGTGCCATACACGCCCGAAGAGATGGGAAATCCTTGATCACTTTGCCCGGTAATGTACAATTCATCATCGAAACTTAGGGCACAGAGATATACCTGGTCATATCCCGGTGTTCCAATATAAGTGGAATTGAGTATTGCGCTGGCGTTGTTGTTGAAGTGGGTGACAAATCCATCGGCTGCTCCACCTTGAAATGTACCTGTAACTGCGTTATTTGTGGTAGGGTAATTAGAACTTGTGGTGCCACCCACGACATAAATACTTCCGTCACTTCTCCGTTTCAGTGCATACCCCGCTTCTGAACGTCCTCCTCCAAAATAAGTGCTAAATCTCAAATCACTGCAGTCATCATTAAAAGAAAAGAGCACGCCATCCTGGCCACCATTGTTATTTCTTTGATAGGCATTACTAGTGGTAGGGAAATCATCGGATAAAGTCATGGAGGCTACATAAATATTGTTAGCATTATCTAAGATGACTTCACCTCTGAGCTGGTCGCCATAATTAACGGCTAATTCCTGTGCCGTTCCAATGTTTAATCCATCGTTTCCAGTCCCGCCCAGAAGACTAGAACCGACAAGAGAACTGCCATTGGAAGACAACACTGTAACATAAATATCTGACCCACTCGCATAGGGAATGCCATTGACGGGATTATTCCCTAGCAAAGGGGCGCCTCCCTCATGTCTTCTTTGAAAACCATTTGTTGATACTGGAAAGTCAAGCGAAGATGTGGTCCCGAAAACCACTAACTCCCCGGCCTTGTTTTCGATAATACTGTGGGGTACTTCGGATGCTCTGCCTCCCAAATATGTAGAATAGATGAGTTGAGTACCATCAGCAGAAAACTTTGTGATTGCTACATCAGTTTCCATTTCTTCGTTACCTACAGCATAAAAAGTTTGATACGCTCCTGAAGTCGTGGGGTAACCTTCGTCAAAAACCACACCAGCTGCATACATTTCTTCATTTGCGCCCGGAGTAGCCGTCATCCCCCAATTGTCAGAAGTAGATCCGGTATAGGTAGAAAAAACAATTTCCGGATCAATGGTAATAGGAAAGTTTTTATTGTAGTCCTTCAGTGAAAAAGTTACTGTATTACCCGTTACTTTAAAGTCGCATTCCAAATAGGTTTTGTGTCCTCTAATTCTTTGGAAGGCTACCGGGCGCTCCTCCACCAGGGTATCTACAGAGGTGCAAATATATAATCGTCCTTCTTTTGTGAAGAGGGTGTCCACATCTGTATAGCTCATCTGAATGGACTCTGGGGACTTCCCGGCTTCTAAAAGAAAATCATATTTGAGATTTTCATTGTTTGAGTAAATTTGATAGTGTATCCCCGGGTACACATTCTCTAATTTAACCCTTTTGAAATTCCTCACATCTGAAGCCCAGGCTGCGGAATCGTTTCCTAGCAGATAGTTTTTATAATAGCTGCTCGTATCTGTGCTAGTGACCTTTGAGGGAGCTTGCCCACCCAGAAACCGAACATGAAAGGCGTGTTGCCGCAGTGAATGACTTTCTGCTTCTTCCTGATTACAGCTTCCATGTGGCTTGCACTTGTGATAATTCTTTAAATCTTCTTCGTGTTTGAGGTTCCATGTAAGCCCTTGTTTTTCTAAAAATAAAGTCTTGGATCCCATTTGAGCTCTGTGCAGTATAAAGTCTTCCCATTGACCTTTATTTTCCTCAAAAATAAAGTTGGTTGGGGGGTGGTCCGGTCCGCCGTGTCCCCAAAGTGAAAGAGGAGCAATAGCAAAGCACAGAATCAGGATCGGAAGGGCGAGTAAATTATATAAGTTTGAATGATATATGTTCATTGAATATATTCGTATAGTTATATTTCAAAGATACTACAAAGATCTATAGTTGTAATGCAATAAATCTTAGTTTAGTTGACAGTGTAACGGTGATTATATACTGATTGGTATTTCTATTATACAATTCTGATGATTCGGCAAAGCAAATGTTTCCGAAGTTCTTCTTTTTACATATTTCCGAGATTTAGTAGTTCAAATCCATAAATTATTGATTTTTCGGAACGCTATCGCCTCTTCCGTACACAAAGGAGTGTATGTTTTATTTTATGATTGAATTATGAAAGAGGATTTTTTACATTATTTGTGGCAAGTCGGGAAGTTTGATATTGGGAATTTAACGACTACTTTAGGCGCTCCCATTCAAATCATTAGAAGGGGGATGCATAATCAGAATGCCGGACCGGACTTCTTAAATGCTAAAGTAAAAATCGGGCATTTGTCGTGGGAAGGACATGTAGAGATTCATTTGCAGGCCTCGGATTGGAGGGTTCACAGGCATCATGAAGACCCAGCTTACAATAACGTTATTCTGCATGTTGTATTAGAGGAAGACGAGGAGATTGTAATGAAGAATGGACAGCCGATTCCCACTCTGGAACTGAAAGATAGAATCCCTGCCGGAATTTTGGGCCGATACAAGCAATTGGCTCATACGATTAGTGATATTCCCTGCGAACGTTTTTTACCCCAATTAGACGATTTGAGAATTTCTCAATGGCTGGAGCGGCTTTCCGTTCAGCGGCTGGAGAGGAAGTCAAAGCAAATTTTAAAGTTGTGGGACCAATTTGACCGCAATGGTGAACAAACGCTCTTTTATTTGTGGTGTAAATACATGGGCGGAAAAGTAAATGCGGAGGCATATGCTGAGTTGGCACGCCGGGTGGATGTAAAATTTTTGTGGAAGAAAAAGCCTTTTCTGCAGCAATTGGAAGCGTATTTATTGGGCCTGTCGGGTCTATTACCCGAAAAAGCCAGGGAAGTCTACCCCTCCCTCTTGCACCGAGAGTTTCAATACTTATCTCAAGCCCACAATTTGCGACCTATGAAGGGAGTGGAGTGGCGGTTTTTTCGCATGCGGCCTTCTAATTTCCCTACTGTGCGATTGGCTCAATTGGCGATGATTTATCACAAAATGGGTCGTTGGCTTCCCTGGTTGCAGGAAGCGTCATTTGAAGAACTCAAAGAAGCTCTATGCGTTACGCCTTCTGCATATTGGTCTTCCCATTACACTTTTGATAAATTCAGTGAAGATGCATTGACTCGGGTGGGAGAAGCGCAGTTCAGAAAATTGCTCATTAATGTGGTCGTTCCTTTCCGTTTGGCCTGGTCCCAACTACACCCTCAAAATCATCCACAGGATGATCCTCTCGAGCTACTCTCTCAACTACCCCCTGAAAACAATAAGATTATTCGGATTTGGAAGGATAAGGGAATGAAACCGAGGAATGCCCTGGAGTCTCAGGCTTTAATTGAGCTGAAAACAGAGGGCTGCGACCGAAGGCGATGTATGTCCTGTGCCTTTGGCAACTACTTTTTAAGTCAAAAGCAACAAGCGGATATTGTGGAGGAGGCATTCGTGACTCTACAGCCGATCTAAGAGCAAAAGAGAAAATGAGGAGTAAGTGAGAGGTTTTGCAAGAAGAGTCACATAAGAATCCTTCGATTTCCACTACATTTGGGGTATGGTAAGGAATGTATTAATTCGATTTTTGTTGCTGCCCTTTTCACTTTTGTACGGATTGGGGGTCAGTATAAATAATTTGCTGTATCGCTGGGAGGTGCTCAAGCCCTTTCGTTTTTCATTACCCATTATTTCAGTCGGAAACCTCACAGTCGGGGGCTCGGGAAAAACTCCGCATACAGAATACCTCATTCGATTATTGAGCCCCCATATTACTGTAGCGACGATGAGTCGTGGCTATGGTCGAAAAACTAAGGGATTTTTAATAGCTCGCGAAAACCACTCAGCCTATGAGATTGGGGATGAGCCACTACAATATCTTCGTAAATTTGATAACATATTTGTATGTGTGGCTGAAAATAGAGGTATGGGAGTCCCGAAACTAATCTCAAAACAACCGGAGATTCAGACGATTTTATTGGATGATGCTTTTCAACACCGCTCAATTGAGCCTGGTCTCAACCTGCTGTTAACCGAATATGCCCGGCCTTATTACAGGGATTTTTTAATGCCCTCAGGGCGTCTCAGAGAGTGGCCTTCCGGTGCTCAGCGAGCTGATGCGATCATAGTTTCAAAATGTCCTGAACAAATTGATCGGGCAAGTATGGAAGACATAGAGCGGAGGTTGAAACCCCAGCCCCAGCAAGAGGTGTTTTTCTCTTATTACAAATACCTTGATCCCTACAATGCCTTTAATCCTTCTCAAAAGGTGAAGTTAGAGGATTTCGATTCAATTTTTTTGGTGTCCGCTATTGCCAACACAGATTATTTGATCGAGTATTTGGAGCGGCAAGATTGCGAGGTATATGACTTGTCTTTTGAAGATCATCACAGTTTTACAAATTACGAAATCTCCAACATGGCCAAGCGGTTTTCTGAACAGCCCGGTCAAAAGAAACTCATGTTGACTACAGAAAAGGACGCGATGAGATTAGAATTACACAAGGGGTATTTCTTGGAAATGGATATTCAGGTTTTTGCGCTGCCCATCGAGGTTCAGTTCCATGATTATAAGAGCGAATTCGATGAATACGTCCAAAACTATTTACTCAACTTTAAGGTCTAGTGCCATTCAGTGAAATTTACCTGAAAAAACAAATCAGTCGCTGTTTGAGAGTAATCTTAGTGCCGGCTATTTGAGCAAAAGGGAAGTGGGTTTTTCGAATTTATCCTGCATCATTCATAAACTTTATGACAAAGAATGTTGATAATTAAGGTAAGATTTTGTAAACCAAATACTTAACCAAGGAATATCCCTCAGACTTGAGTTGATTTCATCAGAAAGGTCGAAAAGACTAAATTTGGTCCAGTGATCAGGAAAGTTAACGCTCGAAAGCGAAAGCTTCGGCCCGAAGGGCGAAAAATGCTTGCTTTTTTCAGGATATTGCGAAAGGGTCATTCAGGTTTGAGGAATTAACGATGAACATCAGGATATACTGTAGAGGGAACACACTCCTATAAAATGACAGCCCGTTCCCAGAAGCACAAATAAATGCCAAATGGGGTGATGGAATTTCCATTTCCTGTTCATATAAAATAGCGTTCCTATTGTGTAGCTAACTCCGCCGCCAATAAGAAAACTCAATGTGAAAATATCACTTACCTGATATAGGTGTTGAATGTCAAAGAGGATTATCCAGCCCATAAATATATAGAGTAAAAGGGAAATCCAAGGGTAATTATCGTGGAAAACTAACTTAAATATCGTTCCTGCGATAGCGAGACTCCATACTGAAGCTAACATGATATAACCGGTATATCCGTCGAGCAGTATGAGGGTAAATGGAGTGTAGGTTCCCGCAATGAGAAAGTAAATGGCGATATGATCAAACAACTTTAAACGCAGAGAATCTTTATTGAATCTCAAATTGTGTGCGTGATACAGGGTGGATGCTATATATAGAACTAGCATGGTCAATATAAAAACTGAAGCTGAAAGGACGCCCCACTCCAAGGGTTCCGTTAGGGCTAAATTGAGAAGATATATTCCTCCTACAATACTCATCACGACTCCAAAGGCGTGCGTGATCACATTCCATAACTCTTCTTGCTGAATGTGTTGGGTGTTGTGAGCAGCTTCAGTCATATAATTCTAACGGAAGAAATTGTTGGTATGTTGCGAACCGGTCTTGATTGAATGGAACCAGAGAATGATTTTTGAAAATGAAAAATAAGTTGTATTTTTAGTTGGAATGAAAATCTTCAAATCAACAAAAAAGATATAAACCCTTTGGACTAAGGTCTTAATTGAAAAGAAATGAGTACATCTAGAGCTAATGATCCTACGGAAAATAATCATAACCTTTCATACTGGTTCCACGTGATCATCACCTTCCTGGCGTGGGGTGGACCTTTTTTATTTAGTTGGTATTTAATGGCGCTGGCTTATGGGATTGTCACTTTGCAGTTCATCATATTCAAACGATGTCTTCTCAATGCTAAACACAACTTGAAGGATGAGGATGACGTCACATTTTACTCTTATTTGTTCGACCAATTGGGCCTTCCACACAATCGCCAGCGACTCAAATTCTGGGTTCGGAACTTAATCTATCCGATTCTGGGTGTGATGAGCTACTTGTGGCAAGAGGTCTTGGGTATTGACCCACTGTTGTTTTTTTAAAATTGCAGTAAATTCCCATTGTCCCTGAGCCAATTTTCTTTGTCTTTGTATTGGGGATCCACTTTTTTGACCAACTTCCAAAAGGCCGGGGAATGATTCATTTCGATGAGATGGGCTAATTCATGAATAATTATGTGGTCAAAAATATATTCCGGCGCTAAAAGGCCCCGGGTCGATAGGGAGATGTTTTTGCTTGAACTACAAGAGCCCCAACGAGTAGCAGCATTCCTCATGCTGATTTTTCCCAGGGGTTGCTGAAAGTATTTATCATTGTAGGCGCGCACTTTTTGGCTGACATCCCGCAAGTGGACTTTACCCATGACTCTGCTTATTAATTTTCCTATGGCCTTGTGGTCTGTGGGAACTTCAGGGGGGAGTTCTAAAAAAATATTCTGACCTTTCGTCTTCGCCGCGAGTGTTTTGCGCTCTTTTCTGCTTAAGCAGATTTTATACTCTCCCTTCCAACTTTGAATGCGGTACCCATCCTTATAATTGACAGTTCTAAAGCGTTCGAATGCTTCGGGTTGGTTCTGATAGGTATCGATAAGATAGTTATGCGCCCAATCCAGTAACTCTTTGTCTTTATTTGCTGAAAAGGTTTGTGGCAGGCGAATGAGCACTTCGTTTTTTCCAAATGCAACTCTGGCATTATTGCGATGTTCCCGCGTAACCTTGGCGGGAACTTTTAGGTTTTCTACCTCAAATTCTAAATAGCTTATTTTTTTCATTCAAATTCCGATGTAAAATGAAACTCTATTTCAGGGAACTGTTCTTGGGCCATCTGAAGCATCCATGCGGATTCAGCGAGGAAAACCAGTTTGCCATCTTTATCTATAGCCATATCCTTTTTGCGCCTGCGGCGAAAGGCTTCTAACTTTTTAGGATCGTCACTGCTGACCCAGCAGGCCTTGTGCAGACGAAGTGGTTCGTAATCGCATATTGCACCGTATTCGTTTTCTAACCTGTACTTAATGACTTCAAACTGTAAAGCTCCTACGGTACCTATTATTTTCCTGTTGTTATCTTCTTTTGTAAAGAGCTGAGCAACGCCTTCATCCATGAGTTGGATGAGACCTTTATCCAACTGCTTATATTTCATCGGGTCTTTATTTACTACATAGCGGAACTGCTCGGGAGAAAAAGAAGGTATTCCTTTAAAGTTGAGTTCTTCGCCCTCGGTTAGTGTATCTCCGATTTTAAAATTGCCGGAGTCGTAAAGTCCGATGATGTCCCCGGGATAAGCAATATCTACAATATCTTTTTTTTCAGCCATGAAGGCCGTGGGGTTGGGGAATTTCATCTTTTTTTCAGCTCTGACGTGGAGGTAGTTGGTGTTTCTCTCGAAATTGCCACTCACAACCCGGCAAAAGGCAATACGGTCCCGATGTCTGGGATCCATATTTGCGTGAATTTTAAAAACGAAACCAGTAAATTCAGGTTCTGTGGGCTGCACCATGCGTTCTTCTGCTTCCCGGCCTTTGGGTTCCGGGGCAATTTCCACGAAACAGTCCAATAATTCTTTTACTCCAAAGTTGTTAATGGCGCTACCAAAAAATACAGGGGATAAATCTCCGGATAAATAGGCCTCCTGATCAAAGTCGGGATATACGGTTTCAATCATTTCGACTTCTTCCCGCAATTCCTTTGCTGCACTCTCTCCAATATGATCTACCAGGCTGGGATCATCAATATTCTCGAATTCGAGTTTTTCCTCCTCGTATTTTCCTCCGTGTGGCTGAAATAAGCAGAGGTTTTTTTCGTACATATTATATACGCCCTGAAAGCGCTGCCCCATTCCTATTGGCCAACTCAAAGGACACACATTGAGATTGAGTTTTTCCTCGACTTCATCCAGCAAATCCATGCCGTCTTTTCCCTCTCTATCGAGCTTGTTGATAAATACGATCATCGGGGTTTGTCGCATTCGACAGACCTCGACGAGTTTCTCGGTTTGTTGCTCAACTCCTTTGGCGACATCGATGACGACAATAGCACTATCCACCGCAGTAAGCGTGCGGTAAGTATCTTCTGAAAAGTCCTGGTGACCGGGAGTATCCAGAATATTTACTTTCATCTCTCGATAGGGAAAGGCCATGACAGAGGTCGCTACAGAAATACCTCTTTGCTTCTCTATTTCCATAAAGTCAGAGGTCGCATGCTTCTTGATCTTATTGGACTTTACAGCACCGGCTACCTGAATGGCTCCTCCAAAAAGGAGTAGCTTTTCTGTCAGGGTTGTCTTTCCCGCATCGGGGTGGCTGACAATGGCGAAAGTTCGCCGGGGTTCTTTGGGTGCTTTATATGACATAGGACCGCCTCTAAAATTTCGGACAAAGGTAATAAGATGTTAAAGGCTGAGGTAATTTTACCGATCTAAATGAGAGGTGTGAATGTGATGGGCCGATGTGTATGAGAAAATCAGGTCAACCAGACTGAGTTGTAGTATGCCCAGTTGCCAATGGTGTAATGGGAGAAAAGAAATACGAATGAATTATTCGCGGTTCTTATTTTTGCTTGAGCCGTATTTCTTTTTCATGTCTTGTCCAAACTTTTTGACATGCCGACTCAGGTCGCTGAGGTCTTCTTCAATATTATGAGCTATACTGTCAACATTGATGGGGTCCCCGTGCATGGACAGTCGATCCGAGGCCGTTTTGGCCTTCGGAACGATGATCCACATGATGAGATATATCAGGAGTCCAACTCCAGTTGTGAAAAACAGTAAGACAAAGGCAATCCGCAGCCATACCGGGTCTTCTATTCCAAAGTAAGCGGATAGACCCGATGCAACGCCACCGATGACCTTATTGGAAGGATCTCTGAATAATCGCTTTGTCCCCGATCTTTTGTATTGCTTCTGTTGCCGCTGGCTTTCTCCGGGGGTGTCTTTCACATCTTCGGATTCACTGTGGGCTTCATTTCCATCAAAATGCTCGGGAACACCCATGATTTCAATTACTTTTTGGACTTCTTTGGCACTGACGATTTTTTTGCCCTTGAGTTCTTGATGAAAGAGTTCCGCAATGCGGGTTTCAATGTCTGTGACAATCTCTTCCCGTCCTTCTGAGCTGGCAAAATACTCGTCAATGCTCGACAAATACGTCTCGAGTTGTTGGAAGGCATCTTCATCGATAATGATGGGATGGCCTCCCAGGTTAATGTTAATCGTTTTTTTCATGATTTGGTATTGATTGTTCTACTGAATGTTTTAGATCTTCCCAGGCCGATGTTAGTTGTTGCACAAAGGTCTCACCATCTGAAGTGAGCTGATAGTATTTCCTGGGCGGGCCGGACTGTGACTCTTGCCATTGATAACTCAAAAGGCCAGCATTTTTCAGTCGCGTAAGAAGTGGATACAAGGTCCCTTCTACGACGATGAGTTGTGCTTCTTTGAGTTCCTCTAAAATATCAGAGGGATAAGCCTCCTTTTGAGAGATAATGGACATGACACAGAGCTCGAGTAGCCCCTTTCTCATTTGTGCTTTGGTGTTTTCCAATTTCATAATGTAAAGATAGGATAAATCAAACTACTATGCAATGCAAAGTACAATAATAATGCAAGGTACTATATGGATGAGTGAATATCTTCGATGAACGCGGCAGTTTATCAGATGAAAGGAGCAAGTATTTATTCATTGCGATAGCGCTGCGCAGCCGGCCCTCCGCCCATGCGGAGGGAGACCGCAGCGAAGCAAGGGCCGAGTGAATAGCGAGCGGCGAAGCATAGCGCCTCCGGCGCAGCCGGAGGATCGCCCTGAAAAAAAATGGATTAAGAAGAAGTAGAGCGCCATTCCATATCGATATGAGGAATGCCATCCCAGGGATAGGTGTCAGAAATGGGGTGAAAGTTGAGGGATTCGTACCAAGGTTGAAGGTGTTCTTGTGCCTGAACGCGAATTTTGGGGCTAGCTGCGTGCTTTTGAATCCATTCCATAGCGGCTTTCATGAGTTGGGTGCCCATACCTTTTTTGCGAAAATCGGGATCGACAACGACTCGCCCAATGTGATATGTTTCTGAGTCGATCGAGGGGTAAACGATGCGCAAATAAGCGTTAAACTGCCCGGCGAAATAGCCGAGAATGTGCAGCGATTTGGGGTCCTGGCCATCTACTTCGAGATAGGCGCATTCCTGTTCCACGACGAATACGCGGGTACGAAGTTGAAGAATATCATGTAGTTCTCGGGTGGTGAGGTCATCAAAAGGGAGGAATCGGAGGGCGAGTTGCTTCATTGCAATAGTTTTATCTAACGAGATATATGGTTCCCTGCCAGTTTTGGGTTTCGCCCTGATCATTGAAGGCGGAAATTTGAAGCAGGTAAAAGCCTTCGGGGGCGATGAGACCGTTTTCGAGACTTCCGTCCCATATTAGTTGTGCATTTTGACTGAGTCCGAAATTATTATAGGGCTGTCGGACCAGCCGTCCGTCCGGGGTGTACACATTGAGCTGAATGCGCGGGAGGAGTTCGGTGGATTCGGGTTTTTGATATTGAATAACGGCAACATCTTCTGTACCATCACTATTTGGTGAAAAGGTGGGAGATAAAAGTTTAAATCCTGATATTTCGGGATCGGGATCCGTAATTTGTTGTGAATTCGGTCCGGTCGGCGTTCCGTAGTTTTCGCTTTCGGCGGCACTTTGCCAATTTTCCCTTTCGCAGGAAGGGAAATCAATGCGCAGTCGTTCCAGAGAGACCCCGCGGGTGGATCTCAGGAAGCCGGAATGCCAGTCGTCTGAGTAGCAGCTACTATCCAATGCCGTGGCTTGAGCGCCGAAAATATGCCAAATTTGTATGGCACCGAAGTCTCGGTCGAGAGTGGGGAGATCGACTTCGAGCGTTTGTAGGGGATTTGGCGCCTGAAAGACTTCATTGACTTGATTGCGATTCGAGGTGAAAACGAAGTATTGTCCCGGGAGAATCTGATTGGGAAGGTTGAGAGTAATTCGATCCTGTCCGGAGCTTTTGTAAAAATCGAGTACGATATAAGTAAAATCCAGAACTTTATCAGAGGCATTGTAAATCTCTACCCATTGCTCCTCTCCCACGGCGGGATTGAAAACCACTTCGCTGACGAGTAAATCGCCCGCTTCGGGCTCAGCCGGTATGCCGAGGCTTACAGTCGGTGTATCCAGGATGTCCTGATTGAGGCAGTTGGGAAAATCTTCTCGAAGCTGAATGGTGTATAGATTGCCTTCTTCGAGAGCTTGGTCAAGTTGAGCACTGATTGTATGCGGGCGTTCAGGCTCAACATATAAGTTGGATAGGGCGCCTGGGGATGGGCTGATGCTTATCATTTCGGGCTCTATGACATCCTCCGGGAGCCATTGATTGAATTGAAGGGCGATTTCATTATTGCTGGGAACTGAGACAAATATTGGCAATAAGGGATCGCTAAAACCATTGGTATCCAGGCTATTAGGTTGGCCGGGGGAACCGCCGAGTGGGTCCAGGGAAGCAGCGAAGGCGGGCTCGCCGCTACACGCATATTTCGGGTGAATGAGTTCGAGACTCCAGCCGCGATCTTTATTGGAGTCTTTATACCAGTTATCGGTGTAGTCAATGCCATGGATGAACCGATTGTTTTCGTCCAGCAGTCGAATGAAATCATTGCTGTTTTTCAGGATGGGCAGCCCATCCACTTCCAGCACTGAACCGTATGTGGAGAATAAGTCCCCATCACCGCTATTGCATACGATCAGGTATTCGCCGGGCTCAAGGATGTAGGGCGGTAGTTGTGCACTCCTCGTATCATCGGTAATATAAAGATTGTCGAGTTGTATGAAGTTTTCCGATCGGTTGTGCAGTTCAAAATACTCTTCATTAGGCAGGGGGGTGTCATCGCCGGGGGCAATCATTAATTCGCTGAGGATGACATCAAAGGGTTCTGCTGGCACGGCATCGATAAAAAAGAGTGGAATTTCTTCTTCTACCGCGACATTGCCAGCCAGGTCACTGATTTGTTGAACCGTCATTGTGTATTGCTCCAGGGCTTCCAGTTCGGGGTTGACTGAAAAGCGAATTTGATCGGGAGAAACCAGGGTCGGACTCAGAGAAAAACTGCCGGGTGTGATACTGGCTTCGAGATTGGAAATATCGATTCGCTCATTGTAGGTCAGGTCGATCTGCTCTGCGCTGACCGCTACGTCGAGGAGTTGAGGTGGGCTGACATCCGGCTGCGTTCGATCCAAAACATAATCGTCAAAGAAGAAGCGATCTGAGCGGGTGGAGGTGTAGTTGCAGAGCAGTCCCGTCACGAGGCTAGCACCTTCTCTATAGCTGTCATCGCTGACAACTAAAGTATCTGTAAAACTACCACTGCCGTCATAGGCGGCTAAAACGGTGAAGACATCGCCGGCCCGAAACACCCGAAAGCGGACCTGAACGGGGTCTGAGGCTACTGCTCCGTCTTGCATTCGACCCAAGACGGTGGAGTTCCCATTATCGTATCGCACGAACTCCACGGCATCTTCATCGCCGCTTTCTCCAAAGCTGAGTCCATAACCCCGCAAGTTATTGATCTCAGCAGATTCGGATTGCAGGATCCATTCCAGGGCATTGGAATTGGAGGGGGGGAAGGTTAACCTAGCGTTCAGCTCCCAGACAGCACTATCGGGTACTTGTGCGTTGACATAAAGGAATGCCGGACTTGAGGATTGGGCAAGAAGTTGTAATTCTTCCTGGGCATTAATGGTAAATTCATCCACATCACCCGACCACTGGTCCAGGGAACCACTGGAGAAGTCATCACTGAATTGTCCATAGCCGGAAATCCAGCTACAGGACAAAAGAAAAGTAAAGAAGATCCAACGCATGAGTTTAACGATTAAGTAAGAACAATAATAGGGAATAAATCCTACTTGTAAGAATGAGGAAGGGTGCTTTTCGCGCAAGCTGCGAACTCTCAAACAATTTTAATGGTGCGGAATTGGAAGGGAGGTATTATTGATTGTCAAAGGAAGCGCTTATCTTTGATTTCACATCTTGATTTATTCCTGTAGGGAATATGAATTGAGATACAGGCAAAAGCACTTTGAAGAGCAGCTCAGCCTTTAGCTATTGTATGAATTAGAAAATTGAACTCAGATGAAACGAAGATTGGTATTATGGGGAGAAAATGCAGAAGAAAAGAAGCATTTATACGCCATCGATTTACAAGAAGACAAAAGCAAAGTTGAAATTCACGCCTTCCCACTAGAACAGGTTACCGAAGAGTTTTCTCAGGAGATGATGGGGCGCTGGCGCAAGGGAGAGGATCTTCCTTTTCCGGAGAAGTACGAGACCTATGAACGGCCGTTAAATTTGTCAGAGTCGCTGCTACCCGAGGACGTAAAGGTTCAGCGCACGGATTTAGTGAGTCGTGCACAAACTGAGTGGAACTTTGTCGTGATGTCGAGAAAACTCCAACAATCGTATAGATCTGAATTGGAAGATATAAAAATGAGAATTGATCGCCTCGATACCTTTGACAAGGGAATTTGGGAGGAACTCAAGACTTATTGGGGGAAAGTACAGGGGCAGATTCGCGATAAGAACCTTTTTGGCGATCAAGCCACGGAGATTCGAAAGGCTACAGATGATGCCTTTGATGCGATGAAGGAATTGCGTCAAAAAATGAATGAGGCGTTCAGTGGAGAGTCGGAGGAGCGGAAAGAGAAGTTTATGGCTCAGTTGGCTGATATCGAGGCGAAGGTAGAAAAAGGGCTGGGCCTCAAGCCATTGTTTGAGGAGCTGAAGTCCATTCAGCGGGACTTTAATAAAACGAAGTTTATTCAAAAGCACCGACAATCAGTTTGGAACAAGCTCGACGGCCTGTTTAAGGTGATTAAGGAAAAGCGCTTTGGAGATAAGGCGACCTCGGACAGCAGTCCCAAGGGACGTTTGGAACGTCGTTACGAGGGCTTGCAGCGAGCCATTCAAAAGATGAAAAGCTCGATTGGTCGGGATGAAGCTGATCTCAAGTTTGAGAAAAAGCGCATTGAGACAACCGATGGGCAGTTGGAACTTCAAATGCGCCAGGCCAAGCTCAAAATGATTGAAGAAAGATTGAAGTCCAAACAGCTGAAGTTGGATGATATGCTCAAGACGCAAATAGAGCTGGAAGATAAAATCGAACGCGAGATAGAGAAAGAGCGTCAAGCGGAAATCGCTGCCGAAAAGAAGAAAGCTCAGGAGGAAGCAAAACAAAAAATTCAGGCGCAGATAGAATCTCAAAAACAGGAGCGTTCGCTAGAGGAGGAGAAAATCAAAGCGGCGGCAGAGAAAATCCAGGAGGGTTCTGCAAAGAAAACAAAGCCCAAGCCTACGCGGGAAAAGCCATCAGAGGAGACCACATCGGGACCTGCGAAAGCCACATCTGATCCGGAAGTAGAAAAGACAGAGGAGAAAGCGGAGGAAAAGCCATCAGAGGAGACCACATCGGGACCT
>JAWLFI010000003.1:32588-38936 GCA_041685645.1 Saprospiraceae bacterium
CAGAGGAGAAAGCGGAGGAAAAGCCATCAAAGGAGAAGGATCATGGATCGAATACAGAATCTGACGACACCATAAAAGCAGCTGCGACTGTGGCGGCCATTTTGGAGGAAGAGGAAGAATAGCGATAAGCCAGGCCATTGGATACATTCATCTACTCATTGGACATTGCAGGGACATTTGTCTTTGCTATTAGTGGTGTGCTCGTGGCTCGAAACCATAACATCGACGTATTCGGTGCTGCCATTTTGGGTTTTGTGACGGCTATCGGTGGCGGAACCTTGCGCGACATCATGATCGGAAGCACACCTGTGGGTTGGATGCTCAATGTGGACTACCTGTTTGCTATTTTGATTGGAATAGTAGCGGCCATTTTTTTTAAGCAATACATCGCTCGCTTAACAAAGACAATGTTTTTGTTTGATGCCATTGGTATTGGATTATTTACCATTCTCGGATTGGAAAAGACACTTGGCGTTGGCTTGCCTCCCATCATTGCTATAATGATGGGCACGGTCAGTGCTGTCTTTGGCGGCGTGCTGCGCGATGTCTTAGTGGGGCGAATTCCCCTGATTTTCCGTTCTGAAATTTATGCGACAGCTTGTTTGTTGGGTGCTATATTGTACATCGTTCTAGGCTATTACGGCCTGCCTGCCTTCATCGTCATACCCATCTGTATTGTGTTTATTATTCTAATTCGCATTTTGGCGGTGAAATACAATTGGGTGTTGCCCGTATTGTATGATGATTAGCCCTCTTCACCGATTCGGATAGCTTTAAGTGCAATACACTATTGAAATAAATGAAGTAACATGGTGGAGAGCCCGGGAATTGAGTCAATGGCGCCAAAAAAAGCGGTCACTTCAAAAGTGAAAGTGCCCATGCAAAGTGGCGAGAACAAATACTACAAGTGGACAATCCCGATGAGGGATCAAGATTTTTGGCAGCGGAGCTAAAAAAGTTGGTTGAATGCTTAGATCCGAGCTATCATCCCATGTTATCCCGTTTTATTCATCAACTGTATCATAAAAAATGTTGACGATTGGGCAATTGACGAAAAACGTGTAAAGAGGTAAAGAAAAAAAGCCGCAGGATTCCTGCGGCTTTTTTTTGATACTATGCAATGAGGGTTTTATTGAATTACGACCTTGCTTTGGTACATTTTTTCGCCCTGCATAATTTGTAATATGTACATACCGCCTTGAAGAGCTGAAGTTTGCACTCGCTCTATGATTTGACCAGCCGCAGAACGTCCTTGCAGAACAACTCGTCCATGCATGTCATGAATAGTGTACTCAGAGGCCAATTCTCGATTGGGCAATTTGATATTGATTTGCTCCTTCGCCGGATTGGGGAAGACGGTCAATTCTTTAGGTGTTTCCGGATCCTCCGTACTTACAGTCACGTTGGGTTCTACAATTGTACCCATACCCGAAGGTCGAGCTGATTTTGTCAACCCACCATTATAGGTCACGGTTGCTTCTGTATCATAGGTCAAAGCGTCAAAAACATGAAGGTCGTCAATGGTCCAGCCTTCGGCCGCACTACCTGCTTGTGTTCCAAATCTAAATCGGATGAAGACGCCTTGCTCATTTGCGTAAGGACTTAAGTCTAAATAAGTAGTGAAGAATCCTTCGCTATCACCCCAAAATGCACGCTGATTGACCTTCGCAAAGGTGGAGTAGTCTAGTTTTCCGCGATAAGGTCCACGGAAGATTAAGGGCTCTATATCATTAAAGGTATTTCCTCCATCAGTACTCACCTCAATAATTCCTCCGTCAGTGCCCGGGTTTGTAAGGTATTTGTGAGTGAATCTCAAGACGGGGAGTTCTCCCGTCAAGTCATGGCCGGTAAATTTGAAGAGGAATTGATCGTTTTCGGCTCCGGTATTTGGAACAAACCAAGCTTGAGAGGTGTCGGGACCAATATCTTCCATCAACCGGAAGGGATCATCGCCTCCAAAATCCGAGGCGATCCATTCCTGAACCACTTCACTTGTTTCATTGAAATCATTCTCCTCTATCCAACGAGAAGCTTTATCCGGAGCAGATTGCAATTCATAACTAATTTCGATATCGCCTTCTACCATTAAACTGTCAACTTCGAAAGTGATGACCTGATCTTCTACACTGCTGGGTTCAATATTCGCAGAACCCATAACATAGGTGCACTCATCGGGAATGATATCCGTAATGACGAGATTATTTTGTTCTTCCTCCGTAAAGTTGGAGACATTGATATTGACTTCAAAGGTCTCCCCAAACTCTATATTTGGGGTTGAACTTTTCTCGATGAATATGTCATTTACACACGATACCGGAGTGTCAAAATTTTCTTTGGCATCTCTGCGGGTCGTAGACAATCCTTGATCTGCATCCACACCTAAACCTCTGCGAGCAAATACCTCCCAAATTAAGCACTGATTCGCACCGTCGTAGATTAACTCATCGGCAGCTAAAATCGCATCGCGGCCATCTACGAATCCCGGACTGCAGGCCTGCAAAGCCATACCTTCCATGACCAATTGAATACAGATATTATTCCCACCGGTACCATTCTTCATGTCAGGATCAAAACCATATTCACCTACTAATGCCCAATGCAGATCCCATAGCATTACATTCCATATTTCTCCCAGAGGGTGCGGGGCAGTACCCGATAAAATTACATCTTCATAGGTTTGGGGATTGATGTCCATATCTGTAGAATAAGGATAGTTTCTAATTCCTCGACCATCTATGTCGTCCCGGGTCACATAAGCACCTATGCCTCGAGACATGCTGGGGTCATCGTCCTCATCGACCGTGAGTACAACGGTGAAAAAGTCACTCCAACCTTCTCCCATTTGTTCATCATTTCCCAAACAACCCGAAGCACTTGGGCCGCCAGTGAGGCGATTGGAGATACCGTGACCGTATTCGTGAGCAATGATTCCATTATCCAAGGAACCGTCATATCGCTCAGGGCCGGTCGCATCATCTGGTTGCTTCAACTGAATGACCAGGTCACTACCGGCAGCTACGCGGAATTCGTTGCAATCCGCTCTAGCCATAAATACGCTCGGGATGGTTACTAAATCTGCATCTTCTGCACCTGCCATATCAATAATGCCATTCCCTTGATTATTACAGATGATGACGGCAATTGCACCTTTTTGCTGAGCATTAAAAGCTTTGACACTAAATGAACATTCTCCGCGATCAATCAATGCAATTTTGCCATTGACCTCATCTCCATTTTGGATTTCTTCACATCCATCAGTGCCGATTTGAAATCCGTCATCTACGATTACGACTTCTCCAATGATGGAGTCAGGCCCAAGCTGCTGGCCAAATTCTGCTGTTCCGGCGGAATATTTTCCGGCAAATGCTTGCGGCTCTAATACCGTTACAAATTCTTGGTTAGCCGATTCATTATTCCACTCAAACATTCGCATCACTCCATTTCCACCGTCAGAAGGTGTAGAAAAAGTGGCATTATTGATGTTTCCTCCGGAGTTTCCGTCAAATTGTGCAGCTCCTATAACGTGATCTTCACCTACACCTTCTCCCGTGTAATTCATCGTTTGAAAGTTGCCGGCCTCTTCATCGAATCCATAGTAGTAAGCGATATCGTGCATCATATTGATGACGTAAAATAAATTCGCTGTCGCTGCTTCAGTGTAGCCCTGAGGCTCCAGGGAACTTTCAAAGGGGAAATCAAAGCTTAAATCCTGACCACCATCGACATCGAAGTCAGGACTGAGGTTGCCCTGGCGAGCTGGGAAGGCGTGAGTGTTATTTCCCTGTGTCGTAGTAAATTCTGGTCCCTCAACACCATCGGTGTCGTGCCAGCCCAAGGGAGAAGCTTCTTCATCTGCGGGATTGACAACGGTTTGTCGTGGTCCAAAGAGGGGGTTTTCATAAGGGAATGGAAATACGCGGTAACTGGCACTATCGCTCTGGGCCATTTCAGCAAAATCTTCCGCGTGAAAGTCCGTAGAAGTCATACAATTCTTTCCGTGTGGATGCCCTTCACCAAAACTGCACTTCACTGTCCAGTTGATATCGTCGAGTAGTGTTCCATTGATTGCGTCAATACGCATACTCATCCAGTCGACTCCTTCTCGCATTTCTATGGAAAGATCCCAGGCCAGACGCAAACTTCCGTCGGGAGCTACTTGATATACTTTGCGCACGGGAATGGGTCTTTTGGAAATATTTCCGGGGGCAAAGGTCAAAATATCTTCATCGACATCATTGCTCAAAGAGGCCATGAGCGCAGTGGAAGGCGATGAAATGCCCAAATAACCTGCTGCTAATTCGACCGCACTCTCCGCACTTATCGCTGGTTCAAAATCACTGATTTTTTCCTGTAATTGTCCGTGCACTCGCGGAGCTGTATATCCCACCTTTCCATCTTTAACGTGGATTCCGGTGACGGCATTAAAAATGTCAGTTCCATTCCACTGTTGGATGAAGTACATGTGATACACGCCGGATTTTGAGCCGCGATAGGAATCGACTAATTTCATCTCGCGAACATCAATGGCTTCTACCTGCCAATCTTCGGCCTGCGACTGAATGAATTCGAGGGCCTGCTCTTCGACAGTGGCAGGAGACTGGGCCTTTATACTTGCAAAGGCAAAACAAATGAAGGCAAAGAGGGTAAAATTTCTCATATTTGAATCATATTTAGGTGTTGGATTACTTCAAAAGTAACAAAACTTTATTTTTATTTTAACTTAAACGTAATTTTTGCGCTTAAAAAACTGTCGGATAACCGACTAAAAAGCAAATAATATGATTAAATCAGCAAAAGATAGAGCATTAGCCATAGTGGGGCGCAAAGCCGTCGTGGATGCGATAGAATCTGGTAAAACCCTTCAGAAAGTAATGCTTCAAAAAGGAATCACAGGCGAAATGGAGATCCAAATTCGCAACTTGTGTAAAGATTTTGAAGTTCCCTTTCAGGTGGTGCCTCGACAGGTCCTCGGCAAATGGTCAGACGCCTATCACCAAGGAGTAATTGCCCTCAGTTCTCCGGTTCGCTTTCTCGAAGCCTTCGATGTCATTGATCACGCTTACCATCAAGGCCAGGCTCCCCTTATTGTGGCTCTCGATGGCATCGAAGATGTCCGCAACCTGGGCGGTATCGCCCGCTCTTGCGAAGCCCTGGGCGCTCATGGATTGTTATTTCCCTCCAGGGGAACCGCAATGATCAACGATTTTGCCATAAAAAGCTCTGCCGGAGCCATCCTCAATTTACCTCTCATCCGCGTGACCTCCCTGGAAAATAGTCTAAAAGAGATCCAGACCATGGGCCTGCGGCTTCGAGGGGCAGAGGGAAGCGCAAAAACCACCTTGCAGGAGATTGACTTCAATCAACCCTCCGTCATTATCATGGGCGGCGAAGGGGAAGGATTGCGGCCCCATATTCAACGATTACTCGATGAAAGTTTCTCTATTGAACAATCCGGTCAGGTCGAGTCTTTAAATGTAAGCGTTGCCACGGGCATCATTTTATACGAGTCCTTCGTTCAAAGAAAAAAGAAAAAATAACATCATGATAAATCATTGGATTTCCACCTTTTCAGTGTTTTGCCTCTCCTTCCTTTCCCTGCAGGCTAGTCCGGATACAAAGTCCGCTGCTGTCTTACCTACAGATACCCTGGAACACGCCCTTCTCTGGAAAATTGAGCACCCGAATATAGACAGCTATAGTTACCTCTTTGGCACCATTCATATGATTGCAGCAGAGGATTATTTCCTTCCGCGTGGTTTGCTCACCGCTATTGACCAGACCGATGAAATTGTCTTTGAAATTGACATGAACGCCATGTCGGACATGTCCCAAATGATGGGAATGATGTCAAAACTCACTATGGAAGGGGACACGACCTTGAAAATGTTGCTCTCAGAGAAAGATTATGCCTATGTGGCCGACTTTTTTCGCGAAAAGGGACTCCCTGTTTTCTTCCTCGAAAAAATTAAACCGATGTTTCTCTCGGCAATTGCCGGAATGGAAGGGGAGCTGCCCTCCGGAACCAATGGGGTGTCTGATTTAGGAGCCGCTCTGGGGACTGATATGAAATCCTACGAAATGGAACTCAATAGCATCGCTCAATCCGCTGCGAAAGAAGTTTCCGGCCTGGAGACCATAGACTTTCAAATGAGCCTGTTCGATCGAATTTCCTATGCCGATCAAGCGGAATATCTCGTCGAAAGTATTCGGCAGACAGAAGAGGGAGGCCTAATGGAAGAAGGAATATTTGAGATGTATAAATCTCAAAACATTAATAAAATGGCAGAGAGTCTTTCCTCCGATGAAAGTATGGATGGTCTGGAGAAAGCCCTTTTGAGTGAGCGCAAT
>JAWLFI010000271.1:0-2523 GCA_041685645.1 Saprospiraceae bacterium
GGCATGTTTCGGGCGGCGAGCAATAAGGATGGCAGAATAGTGAAAATTTATAAATAAAACGGACGAAAGAAATGCTAAAAAAAGAAGAACAAGACGGAATACTCATCATTACGATCGACCGGGAAAAAGCACTGAATGCAATTAATACGGCTGTGATGGACGGATTGCGCGAGGTGTTTATAGATACAGACGAGTGGGATCAATATCGGGGAGTAATCATTACCGGCTCCGGTGAGAAGGCCTTTGCCGCGGGCGCAGATATTAAAGAGTTTCCCAAATACGGTGAAAAAGAGGGCGCTGAATTATCGAGAAAGGGACATGAAGTTTACGATGCCATAGAGCAATGCACTGTTCCCGTCCTAGCCTTAATCAATGGCTTTTCTCTGGGCGGCGGCAATGAATTGGCGATGGCCTGTCACATGCGGATTGCGGAAGCTCATGCCAAATTTGGGCAGCCTGAGATTAATCTCGGACTCATTCCGGGCTATGCCGGCACCCAGCGTTTCGTTCGATACCTGGGAAAAGCTAAAGCTATTGAATTATTGCTCACAGGAGACATGATCGATGCCGAAGAGGCCCGATCTCTTGGACTGGTAAATGCTATTGCCCCGAGTGGCGAAGGCATGGAAGCAGCGATGAAACTCATGGGCAAAATAGCATCAAAGTCCAAAATAGTGGTGGCTCACATGCTAAGGGCTGTGCATGCCTACCACTCCTACGAACCTTCTTTTGATATAGAGAGTAAAACCTTTGGGGCTTGTTTTGAATTAGATGACATGAAGGAAGGAGTGGCTGCATTTATGGAGAAGCGAAAACCGAATTTTAAGAACTAAGCTGTATTTGAAGTAGAATGATAGAAACCGATATACTTATTATAGGAGCCGGTCCTACTGGCTTATTTGCCGTTTTTGAAGCCGGATTATTGAAGTTGCGATGTCATTTAGTAGACTCGCTGCCTCAGCCCGGTGGCCAATTAACGGAGATTTATCCCAAAAAGCCCATCTATGATATTCCGGGATATCCCGAGGTATTGGCGGGTGATCTGGTCGATTCTCTGATGGAGCAAATAAAGGCTTTTGAGCCCGGTTTTACTTTAGGAGAACGCGCAGAAAGCTGTGAACGACAGGAGGATGGGAGCTTTATCGTAACGACAAATAAAGGCACTAAACACAAGGCCCCTGTGGTGGCTATTGCCGGTGGATTGGGGAGTTTTGAGCCCAGAAAGCCGCCATTACCCAATATTCTGGACTATGAGGATAGGGGCATCGACTATATGGTGAAGGATCCCGAAAAGTACAGAGGAAAGCGAATTGTGATTGCCGGAGGGGGAGATTCTGCTCTGGACTGGACGATCTATTTAGCGGATGTGGCTGATCAGGTGAGTATGGTGCATCGCCGGAAGAAATTTAGGGGCGCATTAGACTCTGTAGAGAAGGTCGAGCAACTGGCAAAAGAACAAAAGGTAAATTTGATTACTGAGGCGGAGGTCAAAGGCTTGCATGGAGAGGATGGATTGACTGCGGTAACTGTCGAAAAGAAGAGCGGGGGTGGTGCGTTGCGAATAGATACTGACTACTTCATCCCACTCTTCGGACTCAGTCCCAAGTTGGGGCCATTGGCGGATTGGGGACTGGAGGTGGAGAAAGGAGCGATTAAAGTGAATACTCTGGACTACAGCACCAATATACCCGGAATTTTTGCCATTGGAGATATCAATACCTATGAAGGAAAATTGAAATTGATTTTGTGCGGATTTCACGAGGCGACGCTTATGGCTCAATCGGCATATAAAATCATTCACCCGGATAAGAAATTATCTTTTAAGTACACTACAGTTGCGGGCAAACCCGGAACTTGAAAATAAGTTATGGCAGAAGATATCATCACAATACATGTTGTAGATCGAGAGGGGAAAACCCATGATATAGAGGCACCTACGGATATGGACTTCACAGTAATGGAAATTTGTAAGGCTTCCGATCTGCCGGTGAAGGGCACCTGCGGAGGAATGGCACTGTGCAGTACCTGTCAGGTATATGTATTGAGCGGTCACGTTTTGGGGGAGAAGTCTGAGGATGAAGAGGATATGCTGGATCAGGCGTTTTTTGTGGAGGAGAATAGTCGATTGGGCTGTCAAATTAAGTTGCGTCCGGAATTAGATGGTCTGCGCGTAAAATTAGCGCCTGAGCCGGTGCTCTGATTTTCGGCTGTAGCTCTTTTGTGCATCGGGATCAATCCATCGCTCATTTCGGTAAGCGATGGGAGGGGCCCGCCGGAGGCTGAGCGAATGCGCGGCCGCAGGCGGGGTGCGAGCCGGATTTCCGAGGCATGAAATTTTGTATTTTGTATGAAACTATCGCTGCCTGAATCGGGGTCTGCCGGCGAGTACCGTAGCGAACGCGGAGCCCCGGACGTAGCGACCCCCGAGGCCCTTTAGGGGCTCGAGGGGATACCGCCAAAAAAAAATAAAAAGGGAGAGGGACAGGGGAAATTAAGGGGTGAGGAGTGGAAAGCTATAAAAGG
>JAWLFI010000096.1:0-10363 GCA_041685645.1 Saprospiraceae bacterium
GGTCAAAGACTGCCTTCGCACTCCGTGCTTCGTCGGTCGAAGGGCGCAAGCGTGAGGTGCCCGGAGGGCGCACCGCCGCAGGGGGTGCGGTGCGAAGAAGAGGCGTAAATTTTTACGCCTCTCGAGCACGGTACTCCGTAGGGGACCGACCCCGAGCTCCAGCGAGGGGGCACGCCCAAATCTTAAAAAACTTCTTAATTCAAAAGTGAATGTCGAAACAAGAGAGGGAAATGAGGGGTAAAAAAAAAGGAGCCTTCCCCGGGGAAAACTCCTCTGTGATTCCGTTGGGGCTCGAACCCAAGACCCTCTCATTAAAAGTGAGATGCTCTACCAGCTGAGCTACGGAATCAGCCTTTTTCTAAAGCGATTGCAAAGATATATTTTATTTTTCAACTACCAAAAAAACGGAGAAAATTCCGAGAACAAAGTGAAGGTGCCGAAAACTAGTCCACGGGATAGGTATTGCCCTCAATAGCTAAGCATGTGTTCTCGAAAATAGTTTGAGCCTCTTCTTTCAAAGGTTCTAAATTCTGATATCTCGTGGAATAATGACCGATGATCAATTGATTCGCGTCGGCATCTCGGGCGACCATTGCGGCCTCACGAGCTGTGGAATGCTGAGTTTCTTTAGCCCTATCCAATAATTCGTGCAAAAAAGTGGCTTCGTGATAAAGCAAATTGATGTTTTTGATTTTTTTGTAGAGATCGGGTATGTAGCGGGTATCGGAGATGTAGGCGAAGGAACGAGGGGGATCGGCTGGCCGCGTCAAGATTTCCGGAGAAATCCAATCGCCTGACTCGCTCTGGACCTTCTCACCGGACTTGATTTTAGGAATATCTGAGTAGGGGATGCCGCGTTTCTTCAATTCATCGGGCAGGATATGGGGCGGCTGAGGGCACTCGCGAAAGAGGTATCCAAAGGTGGGCAATCGATGTTGCAAGGCAATGCTAAACACCTTCACATCTCCTGTGTCGAGAATGGGCTCGGGGCTTTCTGCTTCCAATTCGTGAAAATGAATGGGAAAGGGAAGGTGGGACTGGGTGCATTCCATCTGGTGCGTAATAAAGGATTGGATGGGAGGAGGTCCATAGATGTGTAGCGGTCTTCTTCTTCGATTGAGTGCGAAGGAATTCAGTAGTGGAACCAAACCGAGGACATGGTCGCCGTGGAGGTGGCTGATAAAAATGTGATCAATCTTACTTCTCTTCACTTTGAAGCGATTCATCTGGATTTGCGTCCCTTCCCCACAGTCAATGAGGAAGGGGACATCTCGTATGGTGATCATCTGTGCTGAGGGGTGCCGGCCTGCCGCCGGCAATGCAGAATTGGCGCCCAGGACAGTCAAATAAAAAGTCATGCAATGAGATTGTTCTTATTTAGTGGAATCCGGTGATACGGTACCTGAAAAATTTTCCACTTTCTCTTCTGCATCTTCAATGGTATCTTCGATATTGAGAATCGTATCCAGTCGAGAAATCTCAATGATTTTTCTCACGCTGTTGTGATTGATGCCGGCGAGAATGAATAAACCGTCTTCTTTCCACAATCGGTTAGCCGTTAAAATGGCGCTCAAGCCCGATGAATCCACGTATTTCACTCCATTCATATCGAGAATCAAATGCTCTACTCCTTCATTCCTCAAGAAAATAAATTCGGACTTGAGTTTTGGTGCGATTAAGGAATTGAGATTTTCTTCTTGGAGATTAAAAATAGCGTAGTCCCCTTTTTTTTCCAGACTGTATTTCATAGTATGCTTTTCGTTTATGAGTGAACACATCCAGGCATTTTATGGTTTAAAGAATTCCACAAAGCGGATTGTGCTCAAAATTTTTCAATTATTGATCTAGTGTAAAAGTAAGCAATAAAATCTCAGTGGAACAAGCGGAAACTGCCATTCTTTCGTTTACAAGGCAAAAGATGTGCCATTTCGACCGTTTTGGATAGGTGGCACGATTTTATTACATTTAATACAATGAACTTATCAATGTTGGAAAATATTAGTTACATTGATAAACCAATAGACGAATTCAATCAAATCATGAATAGAAAGTTTTCACCGAAGGTCAAAAGAATATTGTCTCTGAGTCGAGAAGAAGCCCTGCAGTTAGGCAGCGACTACATTGGCACGGAGCACTTATTGCTTGGGCTAGTCAAAGACAGCGACAATTTAGCGGTAGTTGTGTTAGATTCATTAGATGTAGATTTCAATGATTTAACAGAAACGATCAAGGAGAGCGCACAAAATGCCAGTAAGCAGCAAGCGAATTTCAACATAGGTCGTCTCTATCTCAACAAGCACGCGGAAAAAATACTAAAAGTCAGCTTTTTAGAAGCTAAGTCCATGGGACAAGATGAAATCAGTCCCGAATTGCTCATTTTATCTATGTTAAAGCACGGAGATAATCTCGGTGCTCGCGTACTAGAAGAATACGAAGTGGACTATGAGAGTTTCAAGTCTGAGTTAGAGTTTGTAAAGCAAGAGTTGGATTACTCCAGTTCTGATATGTTTTCCGCTGCTGCTCCCGACAGCGATGCTCCATTCGATGAGGAAGGTGGATCGGAAGGATCGAGCAGCAGATACAGTCGGAAGGCCAGCACGAAATCCAGAACACCCGTTTTGGATAATTTTGGACGAGATATTACACTCATGGCCGAGGAAGACAAGCTCGATCCGATCATTGGTCGGGAGAAAGAAATAGAGCGCGTTTCTCAGATACTGAGCAGAAGAAAGAAAAACAATCCCATACTTATCGGGGAACCCGGAGTGGGTAAAACCGCAATTGTAGAAGGGCTTGCACTCCGGATAAAGGAGAGAAAAGTAAGTCGAACCCTGTTTAATAAGCGCCTGGTCATGTTAGATATGGCTGCTATGGTAGCGGGCACAAAATATCGCGGACAATTTGAGGAGCGCATGAAAGCGATTATGGGCGAATTGGAAAAATCTTCCGACGTCATTCTCTTCATTGACGAAATTCACACCATTGTGGGTGCGGGTGGAGCGACGGGATCGCTCGATGCTTCCAATATTTTCAAACCCGCTCTAGCCAGAGGGGATTTGCAATGTATTGGTGCTTCTACTCTGGATGAGTACAGACAGCACATCGAGAAGGATGGTGCTTTGGATCGACGATTTCAAAAAGTAGTGATTGATCCCCCTTCTGCGGAGGAGACAATCAATATTTTGAAAAATATTAAGTCCAAATACGAGGAGTTCCACAATGTCGATTATTCAGAGGAAGCCATTTTGAATTGCGTAAAGTTGTCAGATCGATACATCAGCGACCGGTTTTTACCGGATAAGGCCATTGACGTGATGGACGAGGTCGGTGCGCGCGTTCACTTAAAGAATATCCACGTTCCCAAGCACATAGAAGAACTCGAATCCAAAATCGAAAAGCTGAAGGAAGCGAAAAATCAGGCGGTAAAAAATCAGCAGTACGAGAAAGCAGCTATGCACAGGGACAACGAATCGAAATTGCTCAAGCAATTGGATACCGCTAAGAACAAATGGGAAGAAGATGCAAAATCCATGCGTTACCCCGTCGGAGAAAAAGATATCGCCGAAGTCATTGCCATGATTACGGGCATCCCCGTAAACAAAGTAGCCAAGAGCGAAAGCAACAAGCTCGTCTCTATGGGAGATGATCTCAGCAAGGTCATTATCGGCCAGGACGAAGGCATTCAAAAAGTAACGAAGGCAATTCAAAGAAACCGAGTGGGCTTAAAGGATCCCAATAAGCCGATTGGCACATTCATCTTTTTGGGTCCTACGGGGGTCGGAAAGACAGAATTAGCAAAAGCACTGGCCCGATACATGTTTGATACTGAGGATTCACTCATAAGAATAGATATGAGTGAGTATATGGAGAAATTCTCCGTCAGTCGCCTGATAGGAGCTCCTCCCGGCTACGTGGGATATGAAGAAGGCGGGCAGCTCACTGAGAAGGTGCGCAGAAAGCCATATTCAGTGATTTTGCTGGATGAGATAGAGAAAGCCCATCCGGATGTTTTCAACATTCTCCTTCAAGTATTGGATGATGGATTATTGACCGACGGATTAGGTCGGAAAGTTGACTTCAAAAACACGCTAATTATCATGACCTCGAATATTGGGGTCAGACAACTGAAGGATTTTGGTCAGGGGGTTGGATTTAGCACCAAAGCTCAATTGGAGAACAAAGAAGAGTACAACAAAGGTGTCATTCAAAACTCGCTCAAGAGAACCTTCTCTCCCGAGTTTTTAAACCGAATTGACGATGTAGTTATATTCAATAGTCTGGGAGAAGCAGAGATTCACAAGATTATCGATATCGCACTACAGGACTTGTACAACCGCTTGAATGAGATGGAGTACGAGCTGGAGTTATCACCACAAGCAAAGGAGTTCGTCGCGAAGAAGGGCTTTGATCCGCAATACGGAGCAAGGCCGTTGCACCGGGCGATACAAAAGTACATTGAAGATCCTCTGGCGGAGTTCATACTCTCCAAAAAGCCGGAAGACGGAAGTGTATTTTACGCGGTGATGGATAGCTCTGAAGAAGATAAGAAACTCAAGATTCAATTGCGTCAAAAAGTAGATAGCGAATCATAGCAGCAAGTTGTGTTGCGTCAAATGGGGCATTCCCTCTTTTGGGAGGGGGTGCCCATGATATTTGGATATTTAAGTTAATCCTGTATTAAGGACCCCTTTTATTTCTCAAATGGAAGGCTGCAACGAGACAAATTGTGTTACATTTGCATAATTGGACGACGTTTTGTATCTTATAAGCAAGTGCAAACAAATATTTCATAACAAAACTATAGAATTTGGCTAGAAGACGAGGATTTAAAAAACCACTAAGAAGAAAAAAACCACAGTACATTGTCAACGAGCATATCCGGGAACCAAAAGTCCGGCTTGTTGGGGAAGATTTAGAAGCAGTAAGTAAGGTGGCCGGCAAAGAACTAGGTCCTGAAGTTTACGATACGAGGGATGTCAGACGCTGGGCCGATGAAATGGGGCTCGATGTTGTTGTTATTTCTCCAAAGGCGAAGCCGCCCGTGGTAAAAATCATCGACTATAATAAATTTCTCTACGAGAAGAAAAAGAGAGAGAAAGAGATTAAAGCGAAGACCCAAAAAACGGTCATTAAAGAGGTGCGATTTGGACCCAATACAGATGACCACGATTTTGATTTCAAGCTAAATCACGCCAAGGAATTTTTACAAGATGGCGCCAAGGTAAAGGCCTATGTTCACTTTAAAGGTCGCTCTATTGTATTTAAGGACCGGGGCGAGTTGTTATTATTGAGATTTATCAAGGAATTGGAGGATTACGGATCAGCGGAGCACTTACCTAAAATGGAAGGGCGAAGAATGAACGTGATGATCGCTCCGAAAAAGAAAAAGAAGTAGGTATTTACCTTCTTCTGAAAAAAAAATCTATCTTTGCCCTCCGAAAGTTTAAAAAGATGACTTATGCCTAAGATGAAGACGAATTCAAGTGCGAAAAAACGCTTTCGAATGACGGGAAGTGGCAAGATCAAGAGATATCAAGCCAATGCCTATCACTTGTTGACAAAAAAGTCAAAGAAGAGAAAGTTGAGACTTAATGGTTCTACCCTCGTGAACAAATCAGACGAGATGAAAATCAAGCGGCTCCTTTGTAAGAAATAATTATTTAAAGAGGATGTAGGTCAAAGAGAATTTTTTTCCTCTACATCGCACTAAATTGTAAACTATGCCTAGATCAGTCAATGCTGTTGCTGCCAAGAAAAAAAGGAAAAAATATCTAAAAGCAGCGAAAGGATATTTTGGAGCGAGAAAAAATGTTTATACCGTAGCTAAGAATGCTGTGGAAAAAGGTTGGCTCTATGCTTACCGGGACAGAAGAAATAAAAAACGCGCCTTCAGACGATTGTGGATCGCCAGAATTAACGCGGCGACCCGACAGGAAGGAACGACCTATTCTAAATTCATGCACGGTCTCAAGCTAAAGAACGTGGGCCTGAACCGAAAGGTCTTAGCAGATTTGGCGGTCAATAATAAAGAAGCTTTCCGTTCTATAGTGGAACAAGTGAAATAGGCTTCTGTCCATACGAGATAAAAAAAAGGAGATACTGCATGCAGTATCTCCTTTTTTTATGTGCATGGAATATGATGCTTGGCTTGTTTTAGAGAGTGACGCACGGCGCCCGCTAAAGCAGGGCAGGCTGCTGTGTGGCTCCACCTCTACTTTACACATCACCTTTACAATACGATTTCTGGCGTTTCTTCTCAAAAACACCGTTCCTAAGCTGTCAATCATCGATCCTATACATCACAGTTTAGACAAAAAAGGGGACAAATTGACCTTCAGTGGAGATCGCAAGCACTGATCAGTGAGCAGGGAGTTCTATGTTTCCAAGGTAGTTGTTTGCTTTTATAAGCTGGAGACCTGGCGCGTTCTGCCAGTCGAAGTCGAAGCTGAGTTCTGCCGAAGGAGGTGTCGTAGGTGGCGCATAGCCTCTACCTATGATCGAATAGCGACTACAGGATCCAGACGGGAGGCTCTAATGGCGGGAATTAGTCCGGAAAGTACGCCAATAATAATGGACAAGCTCAAACCGAGAACAATATTTTTCCAGGCCAGGAAGAATTCGAAAGTCAAAAATTGGTTGAGCAACAAGAAGACGCCAAACACCAGCAATAGTCCCAATCCGCCGCCGATGATACAAAGCACAATAGACTCGATGAGAAATTCCAGCAATATGATTACGCGCTTTGCCCCCAGTGCTTTTTTGATGCCGATCATCGAAGTGCGCTCTTTGACAGAGACAAACATAATATTCGCCACGCTAAACATCCCCACCAAAATCGCAAAGAGCCCGATAAAAATCCCCGCTGCATTCAACACGCCAAAAAAGCCCTGTAGGGCATCCGCCACCATCGTTAGTTCATTCAATACAAAATTATTTTCCTCATTGGGTTGGATGCGTCGACCCGCTCGTAAAGCAGAAATAATATCTCCCTTCAAATCCTCCATTTCCGTATCGACATGCATAGGTTTCACGGTCAGATTACTGGAAAAGCTGCGACTGTTTTGGTTTAGAATCTTTTGGGCTGTATTGTAATTGATAATCACCGCCCGATCCAGGGGGAATACATTGATCAGGGACTCCCCTTCTTCCTCCAATACACCAATCACCTGAAACTTCCTCCCCATCATCTTAATCACGCGACCCGTGGGATCTAAATCCGCGAATAAATTTTCCTTCACCTCATAACCCAAAATAATTTGATTCTTGCCCAAGGCGTATTCCGAAGGAGTGAAATACCGACCCGATGAAAAGGTGAGATTATAAATTTTGTCGTATTCAAAGGTTACCGCAGCCATGAATAATCCCTGCACACTGGAATTGCGATATTTTAACGTTTTGCCGGGCAAAAACTGGGCAAATGAGGTGATGGCCTCACCATCTAGTCGCTTCTTGAGAAATTGATAATCGTCGTGATCGGGCTGTGGCCACTTGATATACTTCCAATAATTCCTTCCCGGATCTTCATTCCAGGGTCGCTTATCGACATATATAACATCATTGCCCAATTTATCGAAACTCTCCACAATACTTTTCTCCAGAGAATCGACCACACTCAATACAGCAATAATGCAGAAAATACCAATGCAAATGCCCAGAAGAGATAAAAAAGACCTCAACTTATTGGAATATAATTCCTGAATGGCCTGCAAAAAGCTCTCTCCAACCAGTCGGGTCCACATCATAATGATAAATTACTTCGTTCGTTTAGTAAGAGTGGAAAGAAACGCAAAGAATCCTTACTGTTAGATATTTATCGACAACTACCCCGAATCTATGGATAAATCTTCTGCATTTTGTTATTTTTGCAACCTTATTCAATGCAAGTCCGAAAAGAACCATAAATGAGAACGAAATTATCGCAGTTTAAATTTGATCTCCCGAAGAAGCTAATCGCCCAGTATCCCTCTGAACACAGAGATGAAGCGCGCTTGATGGTCGTACACAAAGACACGGGGAAAATTGAGCACAAAGTCTTCAAAGACATCCTCGAGTATTTTGACGAAGGAGATAGCTTTGTATTCAACAACACCAAAGTTTTTCCCGCCCGACTATTTGGGCGCAAGGAAAAAACAGGGGCAAAAATAGAAGTCTTTCTCTTGCGCGAGCTGAATGAAGAAATGTTCCTGTGGGATGTCCTCGTGGATCCGGCGCGAAAAATAAGAGTGGGCAACAAACTGTACTTTTCAGACGAAAAAGGCAACGATCTTCTCGTTGCCGAAGTGGTTGACAATACGACTTCCCGGGGGCGCACCATACGCTTTTTCTACGAAGGAGAAAATGAGGATTTCAAGGAAACGCTTTACTCTTTAGGCAATACCCCACTGCCTAAATACATCAACCGACAAGTTGAAGATATAGATGTACAGAGATATCAGACCCTTTATGCCTCGGAAGTTGGCGCGGTAGCAGCGCCCACGGCGGGACTCCACTTTAGCGAGCATTTATTGAAGCGCCTGGAAATCAAAGGTATTGATTTTTCCAATGTTACTCTCCACGTGGGGCTGGGTACATTTAACGATATAGAAGTCGAGGACTTATCCAAGCACAAGATGGAAGCGGAATACTTCAAAATCACTCAAAAAGAAGCTGAAATCGTCAATCGATCAAAAATGAGTGGTCATAAGGTTTGCGCTGTAGGTACCACCTCTATGCGGTCCATTGAATCTGCCGTTTCTGCCACAAATATGCTGAAAGCCGCAGAAGGATGGACCAATCTTTTCATCTTCCCACCTTATGATTTCCATATCGCAGATAGCATGGTGACCAACTTCCACTTGCCCAAAAGTAGTTTAGTCATTATGGTGGCAGCCTTTGGCGGCTATGATTTGATTATGGATGCCTATCAGGAAGCCATAAAAGAGGAGTACCGCTTTTATAGCTATGGTGACGCCATGCTGATCATATAGTAGCAGAATTGGGGAAGAAAATATCACAAAAAATATATTTTCGTGATTCTTTCTACAGATAACTTGCACAGATACTATATTTTTTTACTTTTGTCAGGGTACTCACGCGAATCATAAAAAAAAATTATTCTATGTACTGGACATTAGAACTTGCACATCACTTAGAGGATGCACCCTGGCCGGCAACGAGGGACGAACTTATCGACTATGCGGTTAGGTCAGGTGCCCCTCTGGAAGTGATTGAGAATCTTCAAGCAATTGAGGATGAGGGGGAAGCCTATGACAGTATGGAAGATATATGGCCGGATTATCCCCGAAAAGACGATTTTCTCTTTAACGAGGACGAATATTGATAAGAGTCTTGTGATGATAGCCACGACCCCAATCTTCCTCAGCTACAGACCTTCCTTATGAAGCATCCTATTATAATTGCCATCGATGGTTTTTCCTCTTGCGGGAAAAGCACTCTGGCACGAGATATTTCCAAAGAGTTAGGATATATTTACATAGACTCGGGAGCCATGTATCGAGCTGTTACCTATTATTTTCTGAAAAATAATATCCAACTGGCCGACTCGGCTGAGGTCCAATCTGCAGTGGAAAAAATCCACTTGCACTTCGAGCACAATAATGGAAATTCCGAAATCTATCTCAGCGGCGGCAATATTGAATCCAAAATCAGAACCGCTGAAATATCAGAGCGCGTCAGTGACATCGCCGCCTTATCGCCCGTGCGCCGAAAACTCGTCTCCTTGCAAAGAGAATTTGCAGCCGGCCAGTCCGTCGTTATGGATGGGCGCGATATTGGCACCGTGGTATTTCCCAATGCCACCGTCAAATTGTTTATTACCGCAGATCTCAATGTCAGAACGCATCGCAGATTTAAAGAACTTCGAGACAGAGGGATCAATATCAAAAAAAGTGAAGTAGAAGAGAATCTACAACACAGAGACCATATCGACTCCACCAGAGATGACTCTCCCCTTCGAAAAGCCGACGATGCGATTTTGATTGACAACAGTAAAATGAACCAGAACGAGCAATTACAGTTGGCGCTCCGGCTTATTCGGGAGAAAATAGCCAACTAGCCTGGCCTTAGATCGCAAAACCTTTCCAGAGAATACTCTATCCCTTCAATCCATAATCAATTAGATATTTTGGGCGTGCCCCCTCGCTGGAGCTCGGGGTCGGTCCCCTACGGAGTACCGTGCTCGAGAGGCGTAAAATTTTACGCCTCTTCTTCGCACCGCACCCCCTGCGGCGGTGCGTCCTCCGGGCACCTCACGCTTGCGCCCTTTGACCGACGAAGCACGGAGTGCGAAGGCAGTCTTTGACCGACAAAGCTGCGCACATTGACCAACGAAGCTTTGAAAAAGCGTAGTTGGTGTAGCGTAGTC
>JAWLFI010000272.1:0-2507 GCA_041685645.1 Saprospiraceae bacterium
TCTTCGGGAATACCGGCATATGTCTTTGCTCTCTTACTCATGACTCGAATTGTTTGAATGATATCCGATCAGCTTGAGCATCTGCTCGGGCTTTTGCTCTTCGGAGAATAGTTTGTGAGAAATCTCCCCATGTTCATCCCGATTGATCAAAATGTGCTTGGGATGGGGGATTAAACAGTGCTTCAAACCACCATAACCTCCTAGACTTTCCTGATAAGCCCCTGTGTGAAAAAACCCAATGTACAATGGGCGACGCTCTGAATATTTTGGCAAAAAGATCGCATTCAGGTGCTGCTCTGAATTATAGTAATCGTCACTATCACAGGTCAATCCACCCAAAAAAACTCTTTCGTACTCCTCGTCCCATCGATGAAGGGGCAGCAAAATAAATCGACGGGAAATGGCCCAGGCATCGGGCAAATCAGTCATAAACGAACTATCGATCATATTCCAGCGCTCCTTGTCATTTTGACGTTTTTGGCGGTGGATATGATACACCGCACCGCCACTTTCTCCAACGGTAAAGGAACCAAATTCAGTAATTAAGTCGGGCTCGGGTACATTCTCGGCACGACACACCTCCTGGATTTGTCGGACGATCTCTTCAATGATATATGCGTAGTCGTACTCAAAAGCCAGAGAGTTTTTGATGGGGAAACCGCCGCCAATATTAAATGACTTGAGCTCGGGGCAAATTCGCTTGAGTTCCACGTAAATTTGAAGGCATTTAAAAAACTCATTCCAGTAATATGCCGTATCCTTTATTCCGGTATTAATAAAAAAATGTAACATCTCAAGCCGGAAATACGGATGATCCTGAATCTTTGCCTTGTAAAAAGGCACGATATCTTTATAGCCCATGCCGAGTCGGGAAGTGTAAAATTCAAATTTTGGCTCCTCTTCTGCAGCTATGCGTATACCCACCGGACAGGGTGCATCGATGAGAGGCTCCAGATCCCGCAGCTCCTGAGGACCATCCAGTACTGGCATTATGCCTGAATATCCTTCCGATCGCATGCTGGCAATCCGCTGAACATAGGTCGAAGTCTTACAGCCATTGCACAATACTCGACCGACCTTAGGAAAACGCCCCTCTCGCACCATGTGCTCCACAATCTGCAAATCCGTCGTATAGGAGGTCTCCATGAGAACCTCATTTTTCAAGACCTCTTCCATCACAAACTTAAAATGCGAACTTTTGGTGCAATACGCATAATGGTATTTCCCCTGATAATCTGTCTTCTCTATCGCATCGGCAAACCACTTTCGCGCGCGCTGAATATTTTCAGAAATTTTAGGCAGATAACTAAACTTAAAGGGCGTGCCATAAGTGCGAACTAACTCCATTAGAGGAACTCCGTGAAACTGAAGTTCTCCTTCCTTTAAATCAAACTCTTGTTGTGGAAAATCATAGGTCTGATGAATGAAATCCTGGTACTTTATCTTCATATGGCTCAAAATCTTACAGCGGTTAACTGCCGCATCAATAATATTATACAGTTATGCCTCCAAAAATACAAGGATTCAAAGACAAAACCCGAAAAATGCAAGCCTTTTTCGCCCTGCGGGCCGAAGCTCATTCAAGTCATTGATTTATAATGTTTTACAAAAAAACAAATGAGATGCACTTCCAAGCCCAAATACCCAAATTTGGCTCTTTACATTTGAATGAGTTCGAGGGCTAACCCTTTAATGATAACCAGTTGTTCTCCAGCATACTTTCTTTAACATCGTCAATCCTTGTTGTACAGTTTATGAATAATTCGGGAAAAATATTTTTCCAAAAAGAAAGAAAAATCTTTCCGCTAACTGATGTCTCCGGGATTGCCCAATAATCCATATATTTGCCGTATGTGGAAACACCTATTATTAGCCGTTCTCGTCATAATTGCTCTTCAACTGCCAGCCCAACAGCAGTCAAATAAACCCCTCTCCATTATCATTTTGGAAGAGGAAGTGCAGGAACAATTTAATTTCTGGCAAAAGCAGCAACAGTCCGTATCCAAATTTTCCGCCTGGAGAATCCTGGTGGCCGGTTTGAGAGATCGACGCTCTCTCAATGCGGCAATAGAACGATTTGAGGAAGAATTTCCTGACTTAGAATACGACTGGGAGTACGACAGCCCACTCTACAAACTCAAAACGGGAATACAAACCGAACGCCTGGATATAAAACCTCTCCTCCATCAGATCCGTGATCACTTCCCCTCAGCCTTAGAAATTAAAGACGAAGTGTCATACGAGGAATATTTTAAACTCCGCTCCTGATGAGACCTTCCCACCGTCCGTCTAGATTCGACTCGCTGAGTCTTTTTTTTATACTGTCCCTCGCTCTCATCGGATTGTCCATGATCTACGCTGTAGAATATCCGGAAGCGGGCTCCCTCTTTCGATTCCCCATCACTTCAAACTTTCAAAAACAAAGCCTTTTTGTACTTGCCGGAGGATTTCTATTCCTCTTCGTATATCTCATTGAAACCCGCATTTGGCGAAGTTTTGCCTATCCT
>JAWLFI010000097.1:0-10307 GCA_041685645.1 Saprospiraceae bacterium
TCCGAAAACTGTTTTTTGATGCGAAGGTGAAAAAATATGTGCGTAATCAAGGCGAGACGATGGAGCCTAGTGGTTCGGCTTCGCTCACCACGGCGCCATAGCTAAGTGACTGAGGATAAACGATGATTACGTGCATATTTTACATCTAAGCCATTTTAAAAAAATGGCTGTTCGCGCAAAAGGATAGTTTCCGGAGGTACCCTTAAAATCATATTGCTATGATACAACCCAAGTTACCCTGCAGTTGTCTATTATTCCTTTCAATATTCCTCATCAGTTCAGTATCAATATTGGATGCACAAGAAACGTCCGACAATGATATCCCAACATTCAACGAAATCCTCACGCTGCTAGATTATGAAAATGTGAGGGAATTGTATGTTTTGAGAGAACATCCTACGGAGGCTTACCCGGATGATCATTGGGGCACCATGTCAGGTCCCGGCATGATTGGATTTACAGGAATGACACCAAAAAGGCTCATATCGCATGTTTTAGAAGTGCCAGAGTTCCACATTCAAAATGAGGGGCCCTTAGAAAAACAGAAGTATGATTTTCTATACAAAAAAGGCAGTGGAAACATTACCCCTCGTGACCGTCGGGATTTGGCGGAACGAATAGTTCAGGAACTCAATATCACTCTACAATCAGAAACGGTCGAAACCACGAGTCTCATCCTCACTGCCTCGGACGAGATAAACGACTATGCAGTTACAACCGACCAGCCCGAGAGTATGACAGAAACCACGAGCGGCTCTCATATTTATTTTAAAAATGTTTCAATGGACAAAATAGCAGAAAAATTGAGCGATGAATTAGCTCTCTATGGCTATCAGGTCGTAAATGAAACCGGAGTCAAAGAACCCCTTACCCTTCGCCTCAATACTGAGAGCTTAGACGATTTTATGTTGGATGCCAGCCAAAAGGGACTGATGGTGGAACTTAAAGACAGACCCGCGCAGCTCTATACTTTAATCGCCCGGTAACAAAACTACAATCCCTCCGGATAGGGCAGTCGCAACAATTCACCGGAACGAGTGGCCAGGAAAATATATTGATCTTTCACCGCAAGGGCACGGATATCCGGTTCTCCCTTTATCATCAAAAAATGCAGGTCCTTCCCCTCGTTCCTCGAGTAGGCCAGAGTGCCCTGATCGCCCGCCAGCCACAAAACGCCCTCCTCATCGCGCGTCAGCGCTCGAAATTCGCGAGAAGAAAAAGTGGTTCGCGGTGCGCGAAGCTCTGTCCAATGCCGCCCTCCATCCTCAGATCTCCAAAGTCCCCCGTATTGAGAAGCCATCCAGCCCCGGCCCGAGGTCTCGAAATACAATGCCGTAAAATAAGCCTCCGCCGGCACCTGCTCGTCCCAACTCAGCCCCCCATCCTCAGACGTGAGCACCCGGCCATATCCGGCAGCCACCCACCGATCGTCCGACACCTGATGCACCGCTTCCAGCCCATTCTCTAATGTATCGTAAAACACGACCTCAAAATCCGGCAGCGTCATCACCTGAATCACCCCATTTTTAAAGCGCTTCCCCCCAACCGCCACCAAATAATCCTCTTCGGAATGTATCTTCACATCTAGCAAAATCCGCCAATACGGTAGCCGCTTCTTACTCCACCCCCCTCCATTTTGCTCCTGCATCAACTGCCCGTCTATACCCGCTGCAATCCGTTCCGCCCCCCTCACTGCCAGACCATACAACGCCTTGTCCGTCACAGAATCTACACGCCAGCTCACCCCCAGATCACCGCTCCTCGCCACATCTCCCCGATACCAACTATCGCCACCGACCGCAAGGATTTCGCCATTGTCCAGCCACTGCAAGTCGTGCCAGCTTCCATCGTGTTCCAGCAATACTTCCGGCACCACTGTCTCACCCGCAGGCTCACAGCCCAGACACCAACTCAGCGACAATATCAGGCCGATGGCTAACTTATTCATCGCTTATTAGTATTTTGATTTTTTGGGCGCATCCCTCGACGCCCTTCGGGCGCCTCGGGTCGGGCTGTGCGGGGGTTCCGTACCGGCAGCTCCATATTTCAGCTCTTTCATTCTATTCCCGCTCATTCATCTATCCGATTTTCTTTCGTTTCCCTTCATCTCCCTTGCTGCCGGCACACCTCAGCCGCTGTTGCGGCCTCGGTCCCCTACCATCCCTTGCGCAAAGACGGTTCCAGACCCCTATGCCGACTCAAAGAGAGAGAGAGAGAGAGAGACCATTTACTGAGGGACGCCCGGATATACCTTCCCTGGCATCGATTCTATACTTCTGAATAATTCCAGCCCATCTCCTATCTTCCTCCTCGACCTATCTGCCCACCATTTCCTCGGGTCGCACCCACTCATCGAATTGATCTGCTGTCAAATAATCCAAAGCCACCGCGGCCTCTTTCAAAGTCGTTCCCTCAGCATAAGCCTTTTTGGCAATATTTGCTGCCTTGTCGTAGCCGATTTTCGTATTGAGTGCCGTCACCAACATCAGGGAATTGTTGAGATTCTCGCGGATCGATTCTGCATTTGGTTCCAGGCCGCTTACACAATGATCGGCAAAACTCCGACAGGCATCTCCAATCAGATCTGCTGACATCAAAAAGTTGAAAATCATCTGTGGCTTGAACACATTCAATTGAAACTGCCCATTCATTCCACCGATATTTATCGCCACGTCATTGCCCATGACTTGTGCCATGGCCATCGTCAGTGCCTCGGCCTGAGTGGGATTGACCTTGCCGGGCATAATAGATGAGCCCGGCTCATTGGCCGGAATGGTATATTCGCCAATTCCACAACGCGGCCCCGAGGCCAACATGCGAATATCATTGCCGATCTTCATCAGTGAGACCGCCAGCGTTTTTAAGGCACCATGTGATTCTACAATCGCATCGTGTGCAGACAAAGCCTCAAATTTATTGGGCGCTGTGCGAAAGGGTAAACCCGTCAACTCTGAAATTTTCTGTGCCACTGCTGGCGCATATCCCTTCGGGGTGTTGAGGCCGGTACCTACAGCGGTTCCGCCCAAAGCGATTTCGCCCAGGTGATCCAGTGTATTTCGCACTGCCTGTATCCCGTGATCCAGTTGTGATACAAATCCCGACAATTCCTGCCCTACGGTCACCGGCGTGGCATCCATGAAATGAGTACGCCCGATCTTTACCACATCCTTATATGTCTCCGACTTTTCATGAAGCACATCGCGCAGGTGCTTCACCTGCGGCAGAGTGTGTTCGTGCAATTTCTTATACGCCGCAATGTGCATTGCTGTGGGAAAAGTGTCATTGGACGATTGAGATTTATTGACGTCATCATTGGGATGCAACACCTTCTTATCATCCGTCAGCTCGCCGCCCTGCAGCACGTGAGCGCGATTCGCAATGACTTCGTTAGCATTCATGTTGGACTGCGTCCCCGAACCGGTCTGCCAGACCACCAGGGGAAACTCCTCCTCCCATTGTCCGGCGATAATTTCATCGCATACTTCGCCAATCCATTGTGCCTTTTGTTCTTCCAAAACGCCCAACTCCCAATTTGTCAGGGCTGCTGCTTTTTTTAAATAAGCAAAGGCCTGTATGATATCTTTGGGCATGCGGTGACCCCCAATCTTGAAATTATTAGCCGATCGCTGCGTTTGAGCGCCCCAATATCTGTCAATGGGTACTTCTACATCTCCCAAACTGTCTTTTTCTCTTCTTTTATCAATTGGCATATGTGTTCCTTTTATCCGGGCTTTTCTCTACTCTTCAGTAAAAAACCCTCTTGTGTTCCGGCAAAATTACTCTCCTCACAAAATAAGGGTTTTCGCTGACATCCATGGCCTATAAAGCCACAAATTTCAATGCATTCAAGCAAACAATTCTCACTACTTATCGTTATAATTGTATATTCTTAAACTAAAACAAACAAATCAATGGGATTCAAATTGCCAGCATTACCGTACGACAAAGATGCCTTAGAACCGCATATCGATGCAAAAACCATGGAAATTCATCATGATAAACATCATGCGGGATACACCAAAAAGCTCAACGCAGCTATCGAAGGTACCTCTCTAGAAGAAAAAAGCATAGAAGATATTTTATCTGAAGTTTCCAGGCACTCAGCCGGTGTGAGAAACAATGGAGGCGGATTTTATAATCATAGCTTATTCTGGACGATTATGGGCCCCAATGGTGGCGGAAAACCTTCAGGAGACCTTGCCGCTGCGATTGACAAACATTTTGGCTCCTTTGATAAATTCAAGGATGAGTTTCAAAATGCCGGTGGTTCACAATTTGGTTCCGGATGGGCCTGGCTCATTGTTGATGAGAACAATAAATTAGCTGTCACGAATACCCCGAATCAAGACAACCCTCTGATGGATGTTGCCGACGTGAAAGGTACACCTATTCTCGGAGTAGATGTTTGGGAGCACGCTTATTACCTCAACTATCAGAACAGGCGCCCCGACTATTTGGAGGCATTCTTTAATGTGATTAACTGGGACGAAGTGAGTAAAAGATTTGAAAAAGCGACGAAATAAAGTTTGCTTTTCAATCACTGATAAAAAAAGCCCTGATGAATTTCATCAGGGCTTTTTCTTTATGGTGATTTGATCTGATTCATTCGGCTACGATCTAGCCACTCCCTCGCCTTTTAATTTTTGCGGAGCGCTGCCTATGCAACTGTTCGCCGCCTGAATGCTACAGTCTATTGCTACTCGATCCTACAGGGATAAGCTATTTTTTCTTTCTTTGAACAGCCGCAGCCAGACGGTCAACCACCACTCGGGAGTTTTGCCCCATCATTCCGCACTGAAAGACATACATCTTATCCCCTTTCAATCGAATATGGCGAAAATCATAGCTCAGGTCGCTGGAGTCAATGGCCATACTGTATATAAATCCTTCTTCCCACTCCTTTTCAATGACATTGAAATACTCTTCCTCCTCTACAAGCTGCTTTTGATCTTGCACCAAAGTTTCCATTTTTGTAGTCTGAGCGTCCATACCCAAAATTTGCACACTGTAGTTGTCTGCCCCTTTAATGGTGATATCATCCATAGTACCCAATGTCCCCACTTTTATTTCAGCGTCTTTCGGGGCAAAGACTTTTAGAGGTAGCCCTTCACCAATTAAATTGTGCTCTACCCAGTCGTCAGTGGGATCAGGTGTGCAATGTGAGAACACCATTCCAATGGCAATAACAGTAATAATGAATCGAAGCATATGATCTATTTTAGACAAAAATAATACAAACATTTTAGCTATGGGTATTTCCAGACAAGTCCTTTAAGCTCGTGATGAATAAAAGCTGATCGTACAGAGGCCATTAGCTTTTGCCTCCTCTTCTAGAATAGGTGCCTATTGAAGTTTCATCGCGCTGTTAAGCCGTACCGACTAGCTGGTCTTAATCGTACAACCAATCGCTTTCGTTGTAGCAGGTTGTGGCTTTTTACCTGCTTTTATCGCCTGAATGGCATCTCTTAGGTATTCTTTTTCTACGGCGTCCTCGGACTTGTAATTATCATCTATGGCACCAATATACTGCAACACGCGGTTTTTATCTACCAAAAACACATGCGGGGTGCGCTCAGCTCCGAATTTGGGATAGACCTTTTGTCCGTCATCGAGAACATACTTAAACGGAAAGCCCTTCTCGTCAGCTCTCTGCTTCATTTTCTCAAAACTATCGTCGGGCTGAACTTTTGGATCGTTGGGATTTATCGCAATCACGGGAAAGCCCTTCGGTTCCATTTCATTGTGCAAGTCAATGATTCGATCCTCATAGGCAATCGCATAGGGACAATGATTGCAAGTGAAAATAATAATATATCCCTCAGCTCCTTCGTAATCGGACATAGAAACCAAGTCTCCATCCGTGCTTTTCAGTGAAAAGTCATCGACTTTGTCTCCAATCTGGTACTGGGCCTGGACAAAAGCAAAGGAACAAAAAAGGAATGCTATAGCTAAAAAGTATTTCATGGTCATTGGGTTTTAAAAGGTTTGAATAATTGCTTCGAGTTCTTCCAGAGAGTGAAAGCTTTTTTGAAAAAACTTTTTTTGGTCTCCTCTATAAAATAAAGTCGCAGGAATCGCTCCTGACCAGGAGGGATCCACCTGATCAATCCAACGATTGGCGTCGGGGTCATCCAAAACGACAACTTCGGGATGCAGTTTGTGCTTTTTCATAAACGGAACGAGTCGGGTCTCGAGTTGCGACTCCATATCCAGGCTCACTAAAATCACTCTCACACTTTCGTCCGAGGCATATTTTTCACTGAGTTCCTGAAAGTAAGGCATCTCTTTTACACAGGGCTTGCACCAGGTCGCCCAAAAGTTGAGTACGACCAATTGATTCTCTTCCCTCGGCAAATACTCCTGTAGTTCCTCAAAATCAAATACCTTCAGTTCCGTGGCTTCTTGAGCGAATGTGGACCCGAGGAAAGACAAAAGCAATGCAAGAACTAATAATTTTTGCTTCATATATTGTATTAACTTCTTGCGCGCCCTTTGTGTTGTGAAATCCAAAAAAATAATTGAGTGAAGGAAGTCTACAGAGTCTTTACTCAACCTTAAACTTAAAGCCTTTAGTTCTCACCTTATCCAATAAGACCCCATCGACTCCAATGTTGGATTTTGTAGAGACCATCTCCAGCACCTCTTCTCCATGATGGACCTTAAACTTCATCGCGTGTTCACCGGGATGTTTCTCGATCAGTCGATTGATTTCTTCCACCCGCTCATTGGTCAGGTCATCCAGTGTCAGCTCCAAGGTCAGGCTCTTGATTTTATCCTTGCCCACAGAGGAGAGTTGGCGAATTTCATTGATGTAAAACTGCAGTTCGCCCGTGCGATAGCGCTTCCTGAATCCACCTTGAACGCAAAGCACCTGCCCTTGCTGAATAAGCTCCTTACTCTTCATGTACTGCTCACCAAAAATAGCGAATTGGTGGGACCCCGTAAAGTCCTGCAGCGTAAGGCGGCCATAGCCTTCCCCTCGCTTGGACACCCCGTGAAAAGCTTCTGTGACGATGCCGCCCAGAGATAATTTCCGCCCTTCCTTTTCCTGCTCGTGAAGCTCACTGAGTGGACAGTTGACAAAGGAAGCATACTCAAAGGCATAATCGTCGAGGGGATGTCCACTCGCATAAATTCCGACGACTTCTTTCTCCAACTCCAACATCTTAATCAAGGGCCAACTGATTTCCGGTGGCAGATCGGGTTCGTGAACGATATCCCCGGAAATATCTCCAAAAAGTGAGTTGGTCAATTGTTGTTTCTGGTGTTGATAGCTTTGCCCGTATTTCAATAAGGCCTCTAAATAGGTGTCGTATTTCCCACTCGGTGAAAAAAGTTGGGCGCGTTTCACATCGAGGACATCAAAGGCACCGGCTTTGGCCAGGCTTTCCATCACTCGTTTATTGACACCCGACAGATCGATGCGGCGCATCATGTCCGGCAGCGTCTGAAATGGACCATTCGTCTGCCGTTCCTCAAGAATAATTTCTACCGGCCCCTCTCCAACTCCTTTTAAGGCAGAAAGTCCAATCACGATGTTTTGATCCTCCGTCACGGAGAAGTCCATACCGGAAGTATTTATGTTCGGTGGCTGCACCTCAATTCCCATCCGCTTGCACTCGCGAAGGAATAAATTGACCTTAGAAATGTCGTGTTTGTTATGAGAAAGGGCTGAAGCCAAAAATTCGTGCGGGTAATTGGCTTTGAGATAGGCCGTCTGAAAGGCGACCAGTGCATAACAGGTGGAGTGAGATTTGTTAAAGGCATAAGAGGCGAAGGCTTCCCAGTCTTTCCATATTTTATCCAACACCAATTTGGGATGTCCATTCTTCTCTCCGCCCTCGATAAACTTGGGATAGAGCTCATCAATAATCTCTTTTTTCTTTTTCCCCATCCCCTTTCTGAGCATGTCGGCCTGCCCTTTGGAGAAACCGGCAATCTTCTGGGACAACAACATCACCTGCTCTTGATAAACGGTGATCCCATAGGTTTCTTTAAGGTATTCCTCCATTTCCTCCAAATCATAAGAAATCTCCTGATCTCCGTGTTTTCTACCGACGAAATCGGGAATATATTCCATAGGTCCCGGCCGGTAGAGGGCATTCACGGCGATGAGATCCTCAAACCGGGTCGGCTTGAGCGATCGCAACACATTCTGCATGCCTTCACTCTCGTACTGAAAAATACCTATGGTATCTCCCCGCTGAAAGAGCTCGTAGGTCTTTTCGTCCTCGAGAGGAATTTGATCAGGATCGATATCCAAATCGTAATTCTCCCTGACCAGGCGAATCGCATCTTTAATGATAGATAAAGTACGCAGTCCCAAAAAGTCCATTTTGAGCAAGCCGGCATCCTCTGCCACCGAGTTGTCGAATTGAGAGACGAGCAAATCCGACTCCTTGGACCGCGCCACAGGCACGTAATTACTGACCTCGTCGGGTGTGATGACCACAGCACAGGCATGCAAACCGGTATTTCGAACAGAACCTTCGAGGCGCTGTGCCATCCGAATCGTCTGCCCGACGATATCATTACGGCCTGCCATTTCGCGGAGGTTTTCTACCTTTTGAAAATCATCATTGCGCAATTTGCCCTTGAGTTCAGTGCTCATGGTATCTCCTTCCAGCAATTCTCTAAGAGAGAGATTAGTTGGAATCGACTTTGCGATACCATTGACCTGATCCAGTGGCAAATCCAAAACCCTTCCCACATCCCGAATGGAAGACTTGGCCGCCATGGTGCCATAGGTCACGATTTGAGCGACTTGATTGTGTCCGTATTTATTGACGACGTAGTCGATTACCTTTTGCCGCCCCACATCATCGAAGTCGATATCGATATCGGGCATCGAAATCCGTTCGGGATTGAGAAAACGCTCAAAAAGCAAATCGTACTTAATGGGATCCACATTTGTTATACCCAAACAGTAGGCCACCGCTGAGCCCGCGGCTGAACCTCGACCCGGACCGACCCAAACGCCCATATCGCGAGCAGAGGTCGTAAAGTCCTGTACGATCAAAAAGTAACCGGGATAGCCCGACTGTTCAATGACCTGCAACTCAAAATCAATGCGTTCCCTGATTTTCTCCGCAATCTCACCGTAGCGTCTTTTGGCGCCCAGATAAGTGAGATGGCGCAGGTAGGCCATTTCCGTATCAAAACCGGGCGGCAGCGGATAGGTCGGCAAAACGACATCACGGGCCAAATCCAGGGCATCGACTTTATCCCAAATTTCCATAGTGTGATCTACCGCTTCAGGTACATCCTGAAATAATCGACTCATTTCGTCCTGCGTCTTGAAATAGAAATCAGAACTGGGAAAAGCGAAGCGCTCTCCTTTGTGTTCGCCGATGGGATCTGTCAGAAGTGAGCCGGTATTGATGCACAACAAGGCTTCATGGGGCTTCGAGTCCTCCTCTTCCACATAATGTGAGTCGTTAGTACAAATAGTTTTGACATTGTACTTTTCGGCCATTCGTATCAATTTCTGATTGATATCCTCCTGACTCAGTCCGGAGGGAACTGGCTGATTGTGTTCATTCCGGACAGTAATGTTCTCCATGCCTTTATGGCGCTGTAACTCGATGTAATAATCCTCACCGAAGATGTCATACCACCAACGGAGCATTTCTTCTGCCTTTTCATCTTCGCCGCGCAGAAGCGTTTGTGGTATTTCAGCACCAATGCAACAACTCGTGGCGATAATGCCTTCGTGATACTGGAGAATCAGTTCTTTATCAATACGGGGAAACTTCCCATATAAACCATCGATATAGCCAAGGGAACAAAGTTTGGTCAGATTTTGATAGCCCTTTCTGTTTTTGGCCAACAATAGCTGATGGTATCTTCTATCGCGTTCGCCCCGCGATTTAGCAAAGCTCCTTTTATGCCTGTCATCGACGAGGTAAAATTCACAACCCAATATCGGTTTGACTCCTGCTTTTTTTGCCTCGTTTACAAATTTGAAGGCTCCAAACATATTCCCGTGATCGGTCAGTGCCACGCCCTTTTGTCCATCGGAGGCAGCCTTTTTCATCATGTCCTCAATTTTGGACGCACCATCGAGAAGGGAGTATTGAGTATGGCAATGCAGGTGGCAAAATTGGGTCATAATTGGAGTGTTTTGAGACTGTCAAAGATAGGCAAAGTTCAGATGAATTGGCAAGATCTAAGAGCGCTTATATTAAAATTTATCTATACGTATTTTAATACGGGAAGGGGCGAAAGCAGAACTTTACAGCAGAATAACATGTCCCACGATTCTATTGATTACCCCTAAAGCGGCGCTGCTGCCTCTGCCTTGATCT
>JAWLFI010000273.1:0-2504 GCA_041685645.1 Saprospiraceae bacterium
TAATGACACTAGAAGCCCTATGGCATAGACAGTACTCTAAATTTCACCCCACAGTCTTTCCTTCTTCGGCCTTCTATTTGTTTCTTTGTATTTTTGCACAGATATAAATACAACATATGAGTCTTTTAATAATCGGTACAGTAGCTTTTGACGATATAAAAACGCCCCACGGGCATGCAGAACGAGCAATTGGTGGTGCCGCTACCTATATTGGCTTTTCAGCGGCAAACTTTGTGAAACCCATCCAGCTGGTTTCTGTAATTGGCAACGATTTTCCGGAGTCCGTTTTGCAACAAATGAAAGACAGAGGAATCAATCTGGATGGCCTACAAGTGATGAAGGACCAAAAGTCCTTCTTTTGGGCCGGAGAGTACAGTGAGGACCTCAATAGCAGAGAGACTTTGACCACGGAGCTCAATGTGCTGGAAAATTTTGACCCCGTGCTCCCTGAGACTTACAAAAACACTCAATATGTAATGCTGGGCAACTTATCCCCACAAGTGCAAAGCCGGGTCATAGATCAACTAAAAGCCCCAAAATTTGTGGCTATGGACACCATGAACTTTTGGATGGATATTGCCTGGGATGATCTCATGGAGGTAATCCCTCGCGTTGATGCCCTTGTAATCAATGATGAAGAAGCGAGACAAATGTCGGGAGAACATACCCTGGCTGTTGCGGCGCAAAAGATTATGGATTTAGGCCCCACCTACCTGGTCATAAAAAAGGGTGAAAATGGCGCACTTTTATTTCACGAAGACCAGCAAATGTTCTTCGCACCGGCTCTGCCGCTGGCTAAAGTCGTTGACCCAACCGGTGCAGGAGATACTTTTGCGGGTGGATTTATGGGATATCTGGCTAGAACGGATGACATTTCCTTCGAAAACATGAAACGCGCTGTTATCTACGGATCGGCTATGGCCTCATTCTGCGTAGAGGACTTTAGCATCCGAAAATTGGAGAAAATCACCGCAGAAGACCTCAATCAACGCGTGCAGCAATTCATTGATCTAGTCCATTTTGACGTTCCCCAAAAAGTGATTAGTTAAACATCCCAATCCGCAATGGCTTTTCTAGGACGTAATTTCCTCGAGTAAATTTTGAGGCAGATTAGGCGGGCGATTTTTCTTTGAAAATTTTAATTTGGGGTTGTCGAGCTGGTAATCCAATTCGTGAAATTGATACAATTTCCAGCTGTTGTGCCTGTATTCCAAAGCTGTGAGACTTTCGACCCAATCGCCGGAGTTCATGTACATTACAGAAGCCCCTTTATCCTCAATATCCTTGATGCACGGCTGATGAATGTGCCCGCAGATGACGTGATCATATCCATTTTGAATGGCGAGACGGGCTGCGGTTTGTTCAAAACCCGCGATATAAGTCTGTGCTTTATCGATATTGCTTTTGATAGACTGAGACAAGGAGCGCGGCAATTTACCCCGTTTTCTCCTCCAGAAATTCTGCCACCGATTCAAACGCAGCAATTGTACATATCCGTGTTTGCCCAGAAAGCGCAAAGTAGGAGAGACCCACTTGGATGAGTCTAGAAGGTCACCGTGAAAAATCCAGTACGTTTTTCCCTTGATTTTAAATACGAGTTTATCTCGCAATTGAATCGGCCCCATGGACATACTCGAAAACTTTCTCAGCTGATCCTCATGATTCCCGGTTACGTAGTAGATTTTTGTGCCGGTGAGTGTGAGATCTAGCAAAGACTGAATGACCTCCATATGTAGCCGGGGAAAATATCGCTTTCTCAAGGCTTCTCGTTCTATAATATCACCGTTGAGTACCAGCGTTTTCGGTTGAATTGATTTCAAGTATTGATTGAGCTCGTTTGCTTTACAGTGGTAAGAGCCCAGGTGTAGATCGGAAAGTACCACTACGTCGATCTGTCTTCTCATAATTGACCGGAGGATTATCTCTTTCCTCTTGATACAAAGATGAGACTCTAATATTATCAAATGATTAATTAGAAAAGAATTAAATGCTAACCTTGAGTCTGCTCCGAAAGCGTTTTCGTCATGAGTATGAGCGAAAAATTCAAGATCAAGGCAGAGAATGACTGAGCGATCCCAAATGGTCGAAATCCACAGGCGACATCGAAGCGAAGGATCTGGAAAGCGGACGGATGGCCCACTGGTATAGCTTTTAGCTACCTGGAGGAAATATTTTATTCGATAAGGAAGAAATGGTGTTTTGCAGCCATTCGAAATAGGAGGGGTTTTCGGAGCAGACTCAATCATGATTAGAATATTCTTCTTGTTTCGAGTTGGAGAAAGTAAAAAGAAAGGAAGAAACGGGACATATCGTACTGATTAACAGATAATTGAAGACTATATGTAAAAAGTTAACCGTTATAGACGTTTATAACCGTTCAGAACGGCTAATCCCTGCTACATCTTGACAACCTGATGATTACACATTATAATATTTTTCTGAAATTTTCCAGCGATAAAATCTCTGCCCAATAGATTCTCCGAATCGTTCTTGAGCCGCCCTGG
>JAWLFI010000098.1:0-10302 GCA_041685645.1 Saprospiraceae bacterium
CCACCGACGATTTCTGACAATTCCCGGGTAATCGCTTCTTGTCTCGCCTTGTTGTAATTGATTCTCAACTCCTTCAGCAAATCGCTGGCATTATCGGTCGCCTTATCCATTGCCGTCATCCGTGCACCGTGCTCGGATGCAGAAGTGTCCAACAAGAAACGAAACACTTGCGTTCTCAGAATGGAAGGGATCAACTGCAACAACAATTGATCCTGATCGGGTTCAAAAATATAATCGGCATTCGAGGTAGATTCCTCTTTGCCTTCACTTTCAGGTCCCTTACCAATTTCGGCCAGACGCTCAGATTGATTGATGGGCAAATAAGGATACACGATGAAATTTTGCATCGCTGCATTCCGAAACTCTGAAAAAGCAATGTCTATGCGATCATATACTTCTTCCTGAAAACGCTGAATCATAATATTGCTCAAAGAAGCAGCTGCGTCAAAGGAAGGGTTCTCAATCAAATCCACGAAATCTTCTACCTTTTGAACCGTCGGGTATTTATTCTTAAAATACTCGCGGCCCTTCTTTCCAATAAATACTAATTTGACACCGCCGGCTTTTACGGCATCCGCATATTCACCGTCGAGTTTTTCCCGAGCTGCCTTGATTACGTTGGCATTAAAAGCGCCACACAATCCCTTACTGGAAGTAATGACTACGAGAAGGACTGATTTGACCTCCCGCTGCGCTGTCAGGGAGCCCAAATTCTCAGAATCAACATTATCTGCCAAATTCGAAAGGATTTCCTCTAATTTATTGGCATATGGGCGCAACTCAGTAATGGCATCCTGTGCCTTGCGCAACTTAGCCGCAGAAACCATTTTCATGGCCTTCGTGATCTGTTGCGTATTTTGAACAGATGCCATTCTGTCCCGAACTTCTTTTAAATTGACTCCCATAATACAATGCTATTTATCGCTTACTGACTTGCTACTTGTATTGCTTCACTAAGTCCAGTGCGAGCTCTTTAACTGTTTTCAAATCTTCTTCCTGATATTTCCCGGCTCTGAAGTTCTCTAATACTTGTGGGTGTTTTTGTTCTAAGGTACTAGTGAAAAATTCCTCAAACTCTTTGATTTTTTCTACCGGCACGTCGATCATCAATCCCTGAACGCCGGCATAAATAATCGCCACTTGTTTTTCAACAGATACCGGAGAGTATTGCGGCTGCTTCAAGATTTCAACATTTCGCTTTCCTTTCTCCAAAACAGCCTGAGTTGACGCATCGAGATCGGAGCCAAACTTGGCAAACGCCTCCAATTCTCTATATTGCGCCTGATCTAACTTCAAAGTACCCGATACTTTTTTCATCGGCTTGATTTGAGCAGCTCCCCCAACTCGAGAAACAGATATACCTACATTTATCGCTGGACGTACACCCGCATTAAACAGGTTCGTCTCGAGGAAAATCTGACCATCCGTAATGGAAATTACGTTGGTCGGGATATAGGCAGAAACGTCTCCCGCCTGAGTTTCAATGATCGGCAATGCAGTCAATGAACCGCCTCCTTTAATCATTGGCTCACCCTTCTCGTCTTTAACATCCTTTAGGGTCTCCGGCAAATCATTCATTTGACGCGCCAATTCATCATTGTCGATGATTTTAGCTGATCTTTCCAATAATCTGGAGTGCAGATAAAAAACATCACCGGGATAAGCCTCGCGACCCGGCGGGCGTCTCAACAATAGAGAAACCTCTCGGTAAGCTACGGCCTGCTTGGATAAATCGTCGAATACAACCAAAGCGGAACGCCCGGTGTCTCTGAAAAACTCCCCAATACAGGCACCGGCAAAGGGCGCATAAAACTGCAATGCGGCAGGATCTGCGGCTGAGGCTGAAACAATCGCCGTGTACGGCATAGCTCCGTTATCCTCCAGTACCTTGGCCACTTGAGCTACCGTTGAGTCCTTTTGTCCGGAAGCAACGTAAACGCAATATACAGGTTCTCCCTTATCGTAATATTCCTTTTGATTGATGATGGTATCAATGGCAATCGCTGTCTTTCCCGTCTGTCGGTCACCGATGATCAACTCTCGTTGTCCTCTGCCGATGGGAATCATTGAGTCAATGGCCTTGATTCCGGTCTGTAAAGGCTCATCCACTGGCTGCCGATAAATCACACCCGGTGCTTTGCGCTCCAAAGGCATCTCATAGAGATCTCCACCTATTGGCCCCTTTCCATCAATGGGTTGTCCCAATGGATTCACTACGCGACCCAATATTCCTTCTCCTACTTTAATAGAAGCGATGCGGCCCGTTCTCTTAGCACTGGAACCTTCCCGGATATCATCATCTGGGCCCAGGAGTACGACACCAATATTGTCTTCCTCCAAATTCAGTGCAATCGCTTGCACTCCATTCTCAAACTCAACCAATTCTCCGGCTTGTACCTGAGATAATCCATAGATGCGAGCGATACCATCCCCCACTTGAAGGACTATACCTGATTCCTCTAAATTGATTTCAGCTCCAGCACTGGATAACTGTTGCTTGAGTATGGATGAAATTTCGTCCGGTTTAACATTCACCATCTTGATAAATACTTTTTATTGATTTAATCTGCGATTTTCTTTCGCAATTTTTGGATTTGATGCGACACACTGGCATCGTACACTTTATCTTCAAACTGAATCACAAACCCGCCCAATAAGTCGGGATGGATGGAATGATTCATTTCTATTTTACTTCGCACACCCTTCAGTTGGCGAATAGAATTTTCTAATTTCTGTAAGGTCTCCTCATCCAAACTGGCCGCTGATCGAACTTCTACCTGAGTGATATCTTTGATCGCGCGGTATTTCTCTCCCACAACTCTGATGATAAATGACAATTGTGGTGCTCTCCCCTTTTCGCAAATTAAACGCAAATACGAAACCGTCAAAGGCTTCAGGTGACTCTCAAAAATCGCCACGATGCCGTCAGCTTTCTTTGCATTTTGTATCACGGGACTCTTCAAAAAGCGTCGCAACTCATCATTGCCTTCTATCAACTGCTGCACCTGCAATAGATCCTGATAAATCTCCTCCAGTATGTTTTGTTCCTGCGCTGCCGAAATTAAGGTCTGCGCATACCTCGCTGCAATTCTATTTACAGACATGCTTTTTAATTTTTACTCATTTGATCTACCAGTCGCTGTACGAGAGCGGTTTGTTCGCCCTCTGCACTCAACTTCGACTGCAGGACCTGCTCGGCAATATCTATCGCCATAGCACCTACTTCTTGTTTTACCTCTCGCATAGCAGATGCCTTCTGACTTTCTATGTCATTTTTGGCACTTTCTACCAACAAAGCGGCTTCTTCTTTTGCCTTATCCTTCGCTTCTTTCACGATGGATTCAGCTGCCTGTTTAGCATCTTTTAGAATCCGACTTCGCTCTTCCCGTGCCTCTTTCAGAAGCTCATCATTTTGCGATTGCAAGGCTTGCATTTCCGCTTTGGCTTTCTCCGCAGCATCTAAGGCATCCTGAATATCCACTTCCCGTTTTCTCAATCCATTGGCAATGGGCTTAAAAGCCGTTCGGCCTAACACCAACCAAACCAACAAGAAAATCACCGTGGTCCAAAAAAACTGGCCCGGATCTGGGTTCAAGGGAGGAAAACTGACTAAAAACATATTTTTCAAAATTTAAGTGAAGGGGCTGTAACCAACCGTTACACACCCCATCCTTTTCCATTGGGAAAATACAATTATGAGATAAATGAAAGAATCAAAGCGATAATACCTACCCCTTCAATTAATGCTGCAGAAATGATCATCGTAGTACGAATATCACCTGTAGCTTCCGGCTGCCGAGCTACTGCTTCGGCAGCGCGGCCTCCAATCATTCCGATGCCTAATCCGACACCGATAACTGCTAGTCCCATTCCAATTGCTGTGTACATAACACTGAGTTTTTAGAAAATGATTAATGATCTGCACTGACCTCCACCGCTTGTCCAATGTACATGGCGGAGAGCAAAGCAAATATAAATGCTTGCAATACTGCAACAAATATTTCTAATAGATTCATGGCAAAGGTGAAGGGCACTGAAATCAATGCTCCAACAACACCTCCGGAGAGACTCTCTCCAAAGCCACTGAATATGAAAATCAAGCCTACCATTGCCAAAATAGCAATGTGACCTGCTGTTATATTGGCCCCTAACCTGATAAATAAGGTCACGGGCTTTATGATTAAACTGATCAATTCGATAACGGCCAGTATAAGTTTCACTAAAATCGGCACACCCGGCATCCACAACATATGAGACCAAAAGTCTTTCTTCGAAACCCCTATCATAATGACAAAGGTAAATAAGGCTAATGCTAAAGTCGTGCCTGCATTACCCGTCACGTTTGCACTTCCGATGAAAGGTACTAAGCCCAACAAATTCAAAATGAGAATAAAGAAAAACAAAGACATGATGAAGGGGAGATAGCGCTCGTGCTGATCACCAATAAACGGCTTCGCTATATCGTCCCGAATGAAAATCACCAGGGGCTCCATAAAGGATTGTACGCCCTTCGGTGCTTGCCCTTCTCTGAGTTTCATTGATTTCGCTACAGACCCAAACAGCCAAAACATTAAAATAACGGCCAATAACATGGTCGCCACGTTCTTTGTAATGGAAAAATCATAAAAACTCGATGATTCCATGAATGTTCCCGGCGCATCTAAAGGATAAGTCGTTCCCGCGTAATCCACAAAGGGTTGGTCCGCATAGTCGCCCTCGTGGTAATGACCAAAGCTATCAATTTCTACTGTTCCTTTCGGAAAATCCCCCAGCGCACGATGAATTCGCCCGTGATATAATACGTATCCATCTACTGCCTTATGGCCATGATCGAAGGATGAAGACATCGCAAACAAAAAACCATCTTCTGCATGATATGCGATGATGGGTAAGGGAACGGAAAAGTCTCCCACGAGGTGAATCTCATTGGAATTTTGCACGTGATGCAAAACGCTTTCAATATATCCTTCTTTTGTACTGATCCCATCCCCTCCGGACGCTGCTGAAGCGACAGCCATCGGCAGAACAAAAAGGATAGCCATACACAGCGAGCTACTCCAAAATCTTAGTTTGTACAAAATCTGTTTTGACACAGGCATTGATTTACGTTGTTGCTTAAAAACAGCGCAAAGGTAATTATTTCATAACTGTTTTAAAACTACCCTGCACTTTTTTTTCATCGAAATACAATTTTACATTCCGATAGCCCATATGAGATGATCAAAGCTCTTTATACAAAGGCTTAAGTGGCATAAGTCGTAGATCGCTTTTCTCGTATGACTGTGACTTTGATTTGACCCGGATAGGTCATCTCATTTTGTATTTTCTCTGAAATCATGAAGGATAGATCATCGGCAAAGCCGTCTGATACTTTGTTGGATTCTACGATCACCCTCAATTCGCGACCGGCTTGCATCGCATAGGCCTTCTGTACCCCCTCGTACGACATGGCCAGTTCTTCCAGCTCTCCAATCCGCTTCAAATACGATTCTAATATTTCTCGGCGCGCTCCGGGTCGGGCTCCCGATATGGCATCTCCGGCCTGAACGATGGGCGACAACATATTATTCATCTCAATCTCGTCGTGATGCGCTCCTACCGCATTACATACGATGTCCTGTTCGCCGTGCTTCTCACACATCTTCATACCTAAAATCGCGTGAGACAACTCTGAATCTTCCTCCGAGACTTTCCCGATATCGTGCAATAGTCCGGCGCGCTTTGCCATCTTGGCCTGTTTCGGACTAAGTCCCAATTCCGCCGCCATGGTCGCACAAATATGCGCTGTCTCTATGGAGTGTTTGAGCAAGTTCTGCCCGTAAGATGAACGAAACCTCATTCGCCCTACCATTTTTACCAGATAGGGATGTAAACCATGGATATCCAATTCTATAATGGTCCGCTCGCCAATTTCCACGATCTGCTCATCCAATTCTTTTTTGACCTTGGCCGTCACCTCTTCGATGCGTGCCGGGTGTATTCGCCCGTCCGCTACCAGTCGCTTCAAGGACAATCTGCAAATCTCCCTACGAATCGGATCAAAACTCGAAATTACAATCGCTTCCGGCGTGTCATCAACTACCAATTCGGCGCCGGTCGCTGCTTCCAATGCGCGGATATTTCTCCCTTCTCTTCCGATGATCTGCCCTTTTAAATCGTCGGACTCCAAATTAAACACCGAAACGGTATTCTCAATGGTGTACTCGGCACACATGCGTTGAATAGACTGAATAACAATCTTTTTCGCCTCTTTGTTGGCCGACAACTTGGCATCGGCTAAGGTCTGCTTCTTGATCGCCATGGCCTCTGTATCTGCTTTGGCACGGACTGCATCTAATAATTGCTCTTTGGCCTCATCTTCAGACAATTTGGAAATTTGCTCCAACTGCTTAATTTGCTTCTCATTGGACTCCTCCAAGTCCTTCTTGCGCTTGTCCAGCACGCGAATTTGCGTATCTAAATTTTTTCGGATCGCCTGAATCTCACTTTTCTCCTGCTCTATCCCTTCCCTCTCGCTTTTCCACTTGTCGCGCTTAGATTGAAGTTCCTTTTCCCGGTTTTTTACTTCATTCTCCCGCTCCTTGAGCTCTTCTTTTTGTTGACGCTTAAAATCCTCAAACTCTCCCTTGAAGGTAGCAAACTTATCTTTCGCCTCTCGAATCTTCTTTTGCTTAATACTTTCGTGCTTGCTCTCAGCCTTACTCATCACCTTCTCGGCCTTCGTCTCCGCTTCATCGATGATGCGCTGGGCACTCACCCGGGCCTTTTCTATCTCAATATCAGACTTCTGATTAATCTCTTTAATCTTCGCCGCATTTGACTTGCGTAAAATGGCATTAACTAAAAAGTACCCGATCACTACACCGATTACTATCGCTCCAATAAATATTAAAATCATGTCCATTATATACTCTGTTTTATTTATGAAAAAATGATAAAACAGAAATCAGCTCCGGACCAATCCATCTAGCAAGTCATGTGCTTTTGTCAATTTGTCGTGAATTCTCTCCACGCCATCTTCTCCTAAAGTGCTATTGTCCACAGCATAAGTGAGTAATGTCATCGCCAAACAATCCTGCGTATCCTTCGACGGATACGCACGCTTGAAGTCTTGAACCTTCTCATCGACCTCACGGGCGATAGAACGGATCTGCTCCAACTCATCTTCACCCGCTTTAATCGGATACACCCGACCGGCCAATTCGATTTTAGCGCTAATTACACTCGGCTTCTCCCGATCACTCATAATTGCTTCATATTTTCAATACACTCATCTAATTCTGCTATGTACTTCTCCAACTCTTTCTGAATCTCTTCTGCCTGCTCCATAGCTTTATTGTCATCTGCTTGCACATATTTGCCAGGCGTTTTGTCCTGTATCCGCTGAATTTCAGCTTTATATTTAACTACTTCCTCGTTTAATTTTTCGTTCTTTTTCTTCAGTTCTTCTATTTGTCCGGACAGCCGCTTGAACTCTCGACTCAGGAGCTCAATTTTTTGAATTAACTCATCTGCGCTGTTTTCTATCGGCTGCATCATTCTCAAATATACAATTAAATTATCATACTTTACACCTTCTCACTCCAACACAAATAAGGCTGAAATTCGTATTTCAGCCTCCGCCTGGATTATCGAAGTTGCGCCCCCGTGCTCTTCTCTATTGTTTTTACAATCTTGCCCATCACCTTCTCTACATTTTTATCCTTTAGGGTCTGATCATCGCTTTGGAGCTTTACGCGAATGGCATATGATTTCTTCGCCGACCCCAATTGATCCTCATTCTCATAGTGATCGAACAAATGGACTTCGCGTACCAATTTCTTCTCTGCCTTGTATATCGCTCGCTCTACTTCTTCAAAGCTCACTCCCTTATCCAATACCAATGCCAAATCGCGCTCCACTGCCGGATACTTGTTCAAAGGCTCAAAGATAAACTCTTTGGCGCGCACGGCATCCAAACAACGATCCCAGTGAATATCTGCACAAAACACTTCGGCATCTATGCGATACCCGGCAAATTTATTTCTCACCTTACCCAACTCGGCCAGTACCTGTGGCCCTCGGTGCCAACGCTGACCGTAGGACAAAACCGGATGATCCTCAATCTCGCTCACCTGAAAACCATCCAAGCCCAAACAATCAAATACTCTCAAAGCATGTGCCTTTATATCGAAAAAACTCACCTCCTCTTCCGTTGAAGCAAAACGAGAATCAACCATCCGACGGCCCATAATTCCTATACTCAGTCGCTCCTCTTCTTTCCACTGATCGGCCGGATCCTTGTAATAAATCCGCCCCAACTCAAATAAGCCCAGATCTCGCTCCTGCCGATTGCTGTTTCTCGATAAATTTTGAAGCATGGAAGAATACATCTCCCGTCGCATCGCATCTAATTGCTGATTCGAGGTATTGTTGACCGCTACCGTTCCCTCTGTCCATTCTTCTCCTTCGTATAAGCTGGCATTGACCAGAGACAGACTCATCGCTTCACTCAATCCGGCACCGTTGAGACTATAACTCACCTTATCTCTGTAATCATAGACGGTCGGAAAGCTAGTGGCTTGCAAGGGCATCCGCGCTTGATCCGGCACCGGAATATTATCCAGACCATAAATGCGCACCACCTCCTCAATCACATCTACTTCTCTCAATACATCCGGCTTGTTGGTCGGGATTTGCAACAAAATTCCCTCCTCGCGATCCTCTAGGACCGCCATCTGAAGTTGCTGACAGATTTCCTTCACCTGAACTGCACTCAATCTCACACCCAGGTAGCGACGCAGCTTTTCATAACTGAGAAACACCTCCGGATGCGGCAATCCCTTCGGCTGAGTATCAAAGACGCGCGACACCACTCGGCCGCCCACCGTCCGCAAAATCAAATCGACCGCCCGATTGAGAGCGGCAATCACGCGATTGGGATCTGCACCCTTTTCATAGACCTTCGCGGCATCTGTCCGCAAATCGTGATGCATCGATGCCTTTCGAATCGCCTGCGCATCAAAATATGCCGACTCAATAAATACGCTTTTCGTTCCCTCACTAACTCCACTGTCCACTCCGCCAAATATTCCACCCATGCACATCGGCTTTCTCTGCCCATCACAAATCATAATTTCCTCTCCCGTCAACTTGATCTCCTCCCCTTCTAAACTGGTAAATACCGTGCCGGAAGGCAAGGTATCGACGATAATTTTTTGCCCATCAATGACAGAATAGTCAAAAGCGTGCAGCGGCTGACCCATCTCGTGAAGTACATATTGCGTAATATCCACAATATTATTGATCGGCCTCAGACCGATACTACTCAATTTATCTGCGATTTCCGGCTCAGATGGTCCCACCTCAATATCTGCAATCAGAACGCCTGCATAGCGTGGACAGAGATCTGTTCGCTCCACCAAAATATCCATGGGCAACTCCTCTTTCGCCCCGGGAACCGCCGGCGCTCTCGGCGTCCTTAGACTGACGGCCCTGTCCTCATTCGTATTGATATAAGCCGCTAAATCTTCCGCCACGCCCAGATGACATACCGCATCTGCCCGATTCGGCGTCAAATCGATATCTATAATATAATCCTCCCGAACCTTTACATAATCACTCAGGGGCCGACCGACTTCAGTGTCCGGCGACAAAACCATGATTCCGGCGTGATCCTCACTAATTCCCAGCTCGTCTTCTGCACAGATCATTCCTTCCGATACCTCCCCGCGTATCTTTCCACTCTTAATCTTCAATTCGCTCCCATCCGAAAAATACAATTGAGTACCCACGGTGGCCACGGCTACCTTCTGTCCTTCAGCAACATTCGGGGCGCCACAAACTATGGATAATGGCTTCCCAGCCCCTATATCGACCTGAGTCAATTGTAAACGATCCGCATTGGGATGAGGCTGGCAACTCAAGACCTCTCCCACTACAACTCCTCGCAATCCTCCCCTAATATTCTCTTTCTTCTCCACGCCTTCCACCTCAAGCCCTATCTCTGTCAGCATCTCAGCTATCCGCTCCACGGTCCAGGACGAAATATCGATGTATTTTGATAACCACAGATATGATATCTTCATATATATTGTATTCTTCTATTCGCAATAAAATTAGAACAAAGATAGAAAAGGTACGGCAAAACTATCCTCCACATAAAATTCTTTCCTGCTCATTTCTGCTTCTATTTTATATTTTTTTGGGTGTATCCCCGTCCCGCCTCCGCCGGGACCGCGCCCTGATTTCCGGGAAATGGAGGAACTCCTCTACTACAGGGCGCTCGGGGTCGGGTGCTTTCGGGGTTCCGTCCTCGATCCA
>JAWLFI010000099.1:0-10264 GCA_041685645.1 Saprospiraceae bacterium
TCGGCGAATAAGCCACTCATTAATTGACGAGAGGGATTTTACAATTAGAATAGAATCGGACAAAAGAAAACCTTTACTTTTGATTGAGCTTAAGAAAAACCTAGGATGCGAAACCTCAAGGAATTATTTCATCGGCACGTGGGACAGACCAGTGACGCCCCTTATGGCCTCACTGTGGATCGCGCCCAGGGCATTTATATCTACGACGATGAGGGCAAAGCTTACATCGATTTAATTTCGGGCATTGGCCCGGCCGCTGTAGGCCACGGACACCCGGATGTATTAGCTGCCGGACACGCACAGATGGATCGATTCATGCACACCATGGTCTATGGAGAGCACATACAAGCCCCTCAGGTGCAACTCGCTGATTACCTGGCTTCCCTTTTGCCCGATCCACTGTCATCGACTTATTTTTTGAGTTCCGGTACGGAGGCAGCAGAAGCGGCTTTAAAGTTGGCCAAAAAAGCTACCGGACGCTTTGAAATAGTAGCCTGCAGGAATGCGTATCACGGTTCTACTCACGGCACCTCTGCCCTAAAATCCGATGACAGCTATGCCCGGGCTTTTCGCCCCTATGTGCCGGGCACTCGCTTTATCGACTACGATGCACCGGCGGATCTGGGACGCATCACGACTTCTTCAGCCGCTGTGATTGTGGAGACCTATCAGGGAGAGGCCGGCTGTCGCATAGCCGATAATGAATGGCTGCGGGCGCTGCGCTACCGATGCACGGAAGTCGGTGCCTTGCTCATCTTAGATGAAATTCAGGTCGGCTGCGGCAGAACGGGACAGCCTTTTGCCTTTATGCACAGTGGCATTCAGCCGGACATTCTGCTTTTAGCCAAAGCCCTGGGCGGCGGAATGCCCATCGGTGCTTTTGTGACCAGCAGCCCACTCATGGCAGAAATGTCGAGTCACCCCATTTTGGGGCATTGCACGACCTTTGGGGGGCATCCGGTCTCCTGCGCCACCGGATACGCTGCTCTCCAACTCATCATGGAAAACAGATGGTACGAAACTGTAGAAGACAAAGCTCAACAGTTTCGAAGTGCGCTGGCAGACCATCCCCTCGTGCAGGGCATCCGTGGGAAAGGTCTTTGGATGGCTGTGGATGTCGGCAGCTTTGAAACCGTACAGTCTTTGATGTGGAAAGCAAAAAGCCACGGTCTGATTACCGATTGGTTTCTCTATAATAATCATAGTTTTCGCATTTGTCCTCCGCTCAACATTACCGAAGAGGAAATTCAGATGGCCTGTGACATTCTGCTCCGCGTCTTAGACGAGATCGAGAGCTCACAGGCTTGAGCTGCTCGATAGTCTCTGCGAAATACCTTAGACCCAAGCGATGGCCGACTCCTTGGGCGGTCCTTGGGTTCTTTTGCTCTCAACTCTGGCCTCTGATCGAGTAATAGAGAGTAGGGAAAGCGCCCGGATCGACTACGCTACTGCGCAGCTTTGTTGGTCAAAGGGCGCAAGCGTGAGGTGCCTGAAGGGCGCACCGCCGCAGGTGGTGCGGTGCGAAGTAGAGGCGTAAATTTTACGCCTCTCGAGTACGGGACCCCGGAAGGGACCGACCCCGAGACGCCCGCAGGGCAGTCGAGGGGGCACGCCCAAATCAATAGTTGTAAAAATGCGCGACCAATGCAAAAGATTGCGTTAAAATAATGGTGACGTTCTGCACGAAATCCGAACCATTCTGATATATTTGTATTATTATATATGACTATCTTTAAGTGCTCGAACATTTTTTTTGCGTCGGGCGGAACGAAAAGGATAGATCGATACACTCATCTACAAGAATAATAAATAAGAAATATGGCGAAGAATGAAAAAGATGCGAAGTTGAAGTCTCTTCAAATGACTATGGATCGGCTGGATAAGACATACGGAAAGGGCACTGTGATGCGATTGGGGGAGAAGAAAGTGGTTGACGTAGATGCGATATCGACCGGCTCTCTGGGGCTAGATATAGCGCTGGGTGTGGGTGGATTCCCGCGCGGGCGCGTCGTTGAAATATACGGTCCGGAATCATCCGGTAAGACGACACTGGCGATTCACGCGATGGCGGAGTGTCAAAAAGCAGGGGGAATAGCGGCATTTATCGATGCTGAGCACGCCTTTGATAAGACCTATGCTGAAAATTTAGGAGTAAACACGCAGGAATTGTTGATTTCGCAGCCGGATAATGGCGAGCAGGCGCTGGAAATTGCCGAAAATCTGATTCGCTCCGGTGCGATAGACATTTTGGTCATTGACTCGGTGGCGGCACTGGTGCCTCGCGCGGAGATTGAAGGAGAAATGGGAGACTCGCAAATGGGTTTGCAGGCGCGACTCATGTCTCAGGCACTCAGAAAATTGACGGGAAGTATTGGAAAGACGGGCTGTTGCTGCATTTTTATCAATCAATTGCGCGAAAAAATTGGTGTGATGTTCGGGAATCCGGAAACGACTACGGGAGGAAATGCCTTGAAATTCTATTGCTCACAACGCGTAGATATTCGTCGATCCGGTCCTGCCATCAAAGACAAGGAAAACAATGTCGTAGGTAATCACGTGAAAGTGAAAGTGGTGAAAAACAAAATTGCGGCTCCTTTTCGGGTGGCGGAATTTGACATCATGTACGGCACAGGGATCTCCAAGTCCGGCGAGTTAGTTGACCTGGGTGTGGATCTGGACGTAATAGGCAAAGCCGGCTCCTGGTATTCATACGGAGATGCTAAAATTGCTCAGGGTCGGGAAGCGGCGAAACAATTCATGGAAGACAATCCGGAAGTGGCCGAAGAAATAGAGGTTAAGATTAAGAAAATCATCAAGGGAGAACCGGAAGAGAAGAAAGAAAAAAAGAAAGAAGAGGCGAAATCGTAGTCATTCTTTTCTTCGTGAACGCAACAGAGCGCGCGTTGATTTTGTAGTATCATCACTATGGCATTACTAGAAGTCAACTCGAAGGGCATTTACTGCCCCAAAGCTGATGTGTATCTGGATCCCTGGCGACCTGTTGCCCGGGCTTTGATCTCACATGGACATGCTGACCATGCTCGCCGGGGGCATCAAAAATACCTTTGCACACATAGTGCCCGCCCTGTGATTGAATATCGGCTGCCCGAGGCAAAGATTTCTTCTATCGCCTATGGGGAATCCATTCTAATCAATGGGGTGCGTTTTTCTTTTCACCCCGCCGGTCACGTGGTGGGCTCCGCTCAAATTCGGGTGGAACACGAGGGTGAGGTTTGGGTATTTACCGGTGATTTCAAAACTCAAAGTGACCCCATTGCGGAGGATTTTGAAGCCGTGCGCTGTCAGCATTTGATTACTGAGTGTACTTTTGGGCTGCCGGTATTTCACTGGCCGGACCACGACACCTTATCGCAAGAGATTAATAACTGGTGGCTCAGCTGTCAGCAAGATGGCGTTATGCCCCTTTTAGGTGTGTATTCTCTGGGTAAGGCCCAGCGCGTACTCAGCATGCTCGATCCTCAAATTGGGCCTATATTGACTCATGGAGCGGTAGAAAACACCAATGAGGTCCTCCGCCGGCAAGGCGTGAATCTGGCCCCCACAGAAAAAGTAGAGGGTAGAACGATAACGGATGAACAGAGGCGGGGCATTGTTTTATGTCCCCCTTCGGCCATGCGGTCGTCCTGGGTAAAAAAGTTTCGGCCGTTTCGGACGGCGATGGCTTCCGGATGGATGGCGTCTCGCGGCAACCGAAGGCGGAGAAATATGGATCGGGGCTTTCTCATCTCCGATCATGCGGATTGGCAAGGTCTGATCGACACCGTCGATGCCAGTGGGGCGGAAGAAGTGCTGACTACACATGGTTATGCTCATGTGTTTTCGAAGTTTCTCAGAGAAGAAAAAGGCCTCCAAAGTCGAGAGTTGCGCACTGAATACGGAGCTGAAGAAGGGGAGGAGGAAAAAGTGGAGCAGTAGAGAGCAGCGAACCACCTGTATTACATTTTGAGTTTTTCAAAGTACTTCCCGGTAAACTGAGCGCTTCGATTATTTGGGGAATTCCGTTTGTATTGGCTTTTGAGAAGGTCAGATAGATTTTACCATTAATCTCTTCGCCAAACCCGAAAAAGGCGCAGCCTTTTTCGCCTGTGCCCAGAAGCTTTCGTTGTCCATTGTTCCCTTTTAGTTATTGAAGGACGCAACCCTCTGGCAAATAATAGATTTACAACAAACTATCATTCACATCGGCGATCCTTGTCGTAGAGTTTTTGAATATTTCGGAATAAAAGGCCAATTGCTGTCCTCCTGGCAAGCCAGTTAAATCTTAAAGAAACCTCCACACCACTCTAACCAAAGCCTTCACTCAACAAATATATATCAACTACTAGCAGCCACAGTCAACACCCACACTAAATAATTTGGATACACCCGGATTTTTTTTATATTTATAGGCCTCTGAAAATAAAGCAGACATATCCAGTAATCAATGGACAATAACAAAGACTCCGGACTGTTCGTATTCAAATACGGTGGCAACGCCATGGTCAACAACGACCTCAAAGAGCGCATTCTCCGCGGCATCTGTGATCTGTACGAGCAGGGACATCAAGTCATTATCGTACATGGAGGTGGACCTTTTATCCAGAAAGCCCTGGATGCCGCTCAGATCGAATCGGAGTTTATTGACGGACAAAGAAAAACGAGTCCACAAGCCATGAAAATCGTGGAAACGGCACTCAAAGGTGAAGTGAACAGCGATCTGGTGGGACGAATCAACACTATGGGCTATCGAGCTGTTGGGTTATCCGGAAAGGATGGACAAATAGTCATCGGCAAGAAGCGGCGACACATACAAGTCACTGCAGAAGGCGTGGAAAAACTGATTGATCTGGGTCAGGTGGGCGGCATTGAACTCGTGCAGCCCGCGCTGCTCAATGATTTATTAGCCGGAGGGTATATTCCGGTGATAACATGTATTGCTCAGGATGCTGATGGCAACAGTCTAAACATCAATGGCGATATTTTTGCCGGGCATATAGCCGGAGCGTTGCAGGCGGAGGCCTTTGTCGTTCTGACGGATATTGACGGGCTTTTACGGGATGTGAAGAATCCCGCAAGTTTGATTGAGGAGGTGAAAAGCACAGAGATTGACGCTCTCATTGTATCCGGAGTTATTCAGGGCGGCATGATTCCCAAAATGGAGGCTTGTATTACTGCCGTTCGAGAGGGAGCAAAGAGCGCATATATTATTAATGGAACAAAACCCCACCAGCTGTCCGTTTTGGCGAGTGGAGAAAAAATAGGAACAAAAATCACTTATGGAACCAAAGAGTAGTCAAGACTTTATCACATTAGACCAAAAATACTACGTGCCTACCTTTAAGCGCTATCCCTTAGTCTTGAAAAGGGGAAAGGGTTGCAAAGTTTGGAACATGGAAGGCGAGGAATATTTAGATGTTCTCGCCGGCATCGCGGTCAACAATCTCGGTCATTGCCATCCGGCGGTTGTAAAAGCCATTCAGGAACAGGCAGAGACTTTGATTCACATTTCAAATTTTTACGTCAGCGAACCTCAAGTTCGACTTTCCGAAAAACTCACTGCCTTAAGTGGTTTGGAGCGCGTCTTTTTCAGTAATTCCGGCGCTGAGTCCGTCGAAGGAGCGATTAAGTTCGCCCGAAAGTACGCCCACTCCAGGGGCAAAGGAGGGAAAATTATTTCCATGAAAAACTCCTTTCACGGTCGGACCTTGGCGACCATTGCAACGGGTAAGAAAGCATATCAACAGGGGTTTGACCCCATTCCCAAAGGCTTTATTTCCGTTCCACTTAACGATTTAGACTTGCTCGAGCGGGAGATGACGGACGATGCGGCAGCGGTAATCGTGGAGCCCATTCAGGGAGAAGGAGGAATTCACCCGGCCGATGGGGAATACATAGAAAAGGTGCGCAAAATGTGCAATGATAAAGACGTGCTTCTCATTTTTGATGAGATCCAGTGCGGTATGGGTCGCACCGGCAAGTTGTTTGCCAAAGAACACTATAGCGTAGAGCCCGACATCATCACCCTTGCCAAGGGATTAGGCGCGGGCGTTCCCATTGGAGCTATTCTCATCAACGAAAAAGTGAGTAGCGCCGTTGAATTTGGCGATCACGGAACCACTTTTGGAGGAAACCCCCTCGTTTGTGCTGCCGCTTTGGCCGCGCTGAATGAATTAGAAAAGCCGGAGTTGCTTTCCGACACCTTGCTAAAAGGAAACGAAATCATGCACGCAGTTAATCAATGGCAAGGTATGGGCGTGAAAGAAGTTCGAGGCATCGGACTGATGATTGGAATTGAGTTTGAATTTGAAACCAAACCGCTCGCCTTGGAAATGTTGGACCGAAAAGTGTTGACCAATGCCACAGCGGGCAATGTGTTGCGTCTCGTGCCCCCTCTCATCATCAGCCGGGAAGAAATTCAACATCTCCTAGAAACCCTTCAAGCATCTATAAAAGCGATACAATCATGAGCAATCTACGCGCTGCCATCATAGGAGCTACCGGATTTACCGGAATAGAGCTCGTTCGCCTTCTATCGCAGCACCCGCAAGTCGAGCTTGCGGCACTGACGAGCGAAAGCAAAGCCGGACAATATTACGCTGATTTATTTCCACAGTTCCGCGGCCTGATTCATCAACAGTTACAATCTTACGAAGAAGTCAGTCCCAAAGGCATCGATATCTTATTTTTAGCCCTGCCCCACCGAGTCTCCATGTCATTCGTTAAAGAGCATCCCGAATGGACGATGCCGATCATCGATCTATCCGGAGATTTTCGCTTAGATGATCCTCAGTCCTATGAAAAGTGGTACGATAAAAAACACGTCTTGCCTCAACGCGTAGGCGAAGCGGCTTATGGTTTACCCGAACTGCATGCCGAAGAGATTCGCAAAGCGCAACTCATTGCCAATCCCGGATGCTTTCCCACCGCTTCGATTTTACCCCTTGCCCCTTTAGTAGCTGAGGGACTCATCGATCCGGGATATTGCATCATCGATGCGAAAACGGGCGTTACCGGCGCAGGAGCAAAGCCCAAGCCCGTCAATCACTTTTCCTCAGTCAACGATAATTTTAAAGCCTATGGACTCAAAACCCATCGGCACAGCATTGAGATACAACAGCAACTCGACCATTTATCTTCCGGAGAAATGCGCATTCAATTTACTCCTCATTTGCTCCCCATAGACCGAGGCATTTTGGCGACTTGCTACACGCGTCCTCATCGCGCCATTACCGATGCGGAATTGTACGAACTCTACGACAGTTTTTACCGGGATCAGCCCTTTATTCGGCTCGTCCCCACCGCGCCCGGCCTAAAACAAGTCCGCGGTTCTAATTTTTGCGATATTTACCTCACCTTTGATGAGAGAACCGGAAACATTATTTCGATGGGCGCTATTGACAATTTAGTCAAAGGAGCCGCCGGACAGGCTGTTCACAATATGAATCTGCGCTTGGGCTTAGCTCCTGATGCCGGTTTATCCATTGTCCCCCTGCAACCTTAAACAAAAATATAGATCAGCAATATGGAAATGATTCAAAATATTACAAATGTCAGAGGCATTAAATGTTGGGGGCTACATTCCGGCGTAAAATCCATGCGCCGAGACCTCGGGTTTATCTACTCAGAAGTGCCCGCATCTGTAGCCGCTACCTTCACGCAAAATAAGGTCGTCGCCGAACCGATTAAATTATGCAAAGAGCTCATCAAGGGAGGAAAAGCGCAAGCTATTGTGGTGAACGCCGGGAACGCCAACGCCTGCACCGGAGAGCAGGGAATGGCCGGAGCGAAAGCCATGGTCTCAGCCATGGCTGAAGAACTCGACATCCCCGAAGAACTGGTCTTAGTCGCCTCCACGGGTTTGATAGGGCAATCCTTTCCCACAGAGGCCATCGTCAAAGGGATTCGGGAAGGCGTGTTGAAACTATCCAATAAAACCAGCGCAGGTTCCTTTTTGGCCAATGCCATTTTGACCACAGATACCTTTGCCAAAGAGGGCTTCGCGCAGTTTACCATCGGGGATATCACAGTAAATATGGGTGGAGTGGCGAAAGGCTCCGGTATGATCCATCCCAATATGGGCACCATGCTGGCCTTTATCGCCACGGACATAGCCATCGAGTCCGAGCTCCTTCAGCAAACTGTCCAGGAATGCGTAGATGCCTCATTTAACATGATTACCGTCGATGGGGATTCCTCGACGAATGATATGTGTGCAGTATTAGCCAACGGAATGGCGGAGAATGAAATGATTACCTCTCGAAAAGATCCCGGATATGACGACTTCAAGAAAACCCTCCTGGAACTGATGACCCACCTCGCGAAACTCATCGTCTCTGATGGCGAGGGTGCATCAAAGTTCATAGAGTACAAGGTGAGTCATGCCCGCTCAGTAGAGGAAGCCAGAAAGCTGGTGCGCTCCATTTCCAACTCCAATCTCGTCAAAACAGCCATGTATGGGCGCGACCCCAATTGGGGGCGGATTTTAGCGGCCGCAGGTAACGCAGGAGTACCTTTTGACTACACCCTGGCGGATTTATACCTCGGCACCATTGACTCCAACGTCAAAGTTCTGGAAAAGGGCACGCCGCAGGATTACGACACCTATTTTATGAAAAAGGTGTTGCGAGAGTCCCATATCACCGTACATCTGGATCTCGGAGTTGGAGAGGCTGAAGCTCTGGGCTGGGGCGCCGATCTCTCTACGGATTACGTGGTTTTTAATTCGGTCTATACCACTTAATCTACATTTTCGATAATCTTGTATCAAGATGTGAGTCCCTCTTTTTTTAATGTTTTGGGCGTCCCGCCGCCCCAATCAATTGTGGCGGCGGCGCTACGATCCAGGCTATCGGTCCTGCGCCTCCCCGGCGGGAGGGCTTGGACCCAGCCGCCTGTCAGCGGCTGGCCTTCCTCATCGCTGACGCGAATGTCGCAGGCACTAACAGGCCTTGCGCGTTTGCCATTGTAGAGGCAGGGCTCCTCCTACCTACGCCACAATTATCTTTTTCGAACATTTTGAAAATAACGCACTCCCGAACCGCGAAGCGGTGGCATTATTATAGAATGGGTGAACTTAAACGATTACGAACCCAGAATGGGTGGCATTATTATGACGCGCTCCGGCACGCCCACCCATTTCCTCCTACTTTTTGAGTGGCCAACCCCGCTGCAGCGTGCCTTTATACGCTGGCGGGGCCTTCGCGCGAGGCACGCCCACCATTTCCTCCTACTTTTTGAGTGGCCAAAAAGTAGGCAAAAAGCCCCCGGCCTGTCCTCGCGGTACCGCTTTCAGCGGCATTTCGAATCGATAATACAATTCTCAACCTGTCGTTCTATCACTCACTTCACTAAACCCCTAAAAACTCACCCGATGTCTGCTGCAAAGGGCAGCATTCATCGGGCTCAGACACTACGCGGTTTACCCCGCTAGTCAGCGGGGCCGTTCAGTTCGCTAAGAACGTCAACGGCCGCTTGCGAATGGCCGGCACTAAAATGTAAATATCCCTGCACGCAGGGCAGCCCGGTTCCTGGCGCTCTTTTCTTAGGTGTTTGTTCTTTGCTTGCTCGGTGCAGAAAAGGAATCCGGACCCATCAGCAGTGATAGCGGCGAGTCTTTTTAGCACCTACACATTACTTTTTCCTTCTTCGACCGACGAAGCACGAAGTGCGAAGGCGGATCTTATACCGACTACGCTGCTAAGCAGCGTAGCCGGATGACATTTGACCTTCGACCTTTGACATTTGACCTTCTAACTTCCCAATGCTGCAGATCAAAAAATGAGAACCCCTCGAAATCGAGAAGTAAGAGAAAAAACGGTTGAAAATGTACCCTTCTCTTTTCAAGAAACCCGTCTCTCATCCTATCATCTTATCATCCTATGAATCCTAATTCAGACAATGAGGCCCCGCCAAAAACCACAGAGCGTACCTTACGGCACGCAATATTATTTCTCTTGTTTCTCTACCCATAGGGCGTCCCTACAGGACGCTTTAATTCCGTTTTTTTGATAATGAAGAGTGGGAAAAGGACTTAGGTCGGATATTGTAGAAACGCGATGCTTCACTTCTCTTTTCTAACCCATTGCTCACAATTAGGAACAAGAAAAAAACAAACCTTTCAAAAAAACAGTCACTAATCAGAGTCGACTTCTCATCCTAAAAATCTTAATTCAGACAATAAGTGGTGGACCATTCTGCCGCTCTGACTTGGCCTCCGCTCTTGCACGCCCACCTCTTTCATCGTTCCTTTTTGTAGGCCAAAAAC
>JAWLFI010000100.1:0-10134 GCA_041685645.1 Saprospiraceae bacterium
TGAGACACAATCCAGTGGAAATCTGCAACAGCCTCTCATTCCCGAAGGGGAATACGACTTGTTTTATGGAAAATGGGGCTGGAAAGAAAATTGGCAGCCGCAATTCACCATCAGTGAAGATCGAACAGATGTTTTCGTTCTTTCCCGGGGATACCGCGACTATTTCAACTTGGATTTGGGTTGGACGACAGAGAGTACCAGCCCGACGGGGCATTGGGAACGAGTCGTTCCTAAAGGCACGGAGATCGAAGGCCAAATTTCCAATCCCAATCGCTCCAGCAACAATGACTTCGGCGATATGGCCTTTGTCACTGGAAATGATGATCGCAACGCCGGATTTGATGACATAGATGACGGAGATGTGAGCTTGTTCTCCCCCTGGATGGATTTCTCCGATTGGGACGATCTGTCTATTTCATTTGACTATTGGTTTTTTAATGCCGGTGGAAATACTGACCTGAATGATTCCCTGAGAGTCGCGATTCAGACTCCGGATGCAGAAACTCACATCCAAACCTTTACGAATTCAGCTTCTGAATGGAGAACTTTTGAGTTTCAGCTGGATAGTCTGGGTTTGAATAGAAAAGACAGTGTAAGAATGGTCTTTGTCGCCAGTGATTATGTAGATGGAGGTGGGCATATTGTAGAAGCGGGCATCGACGCATTCGATGCAGAGGGACAATTGCTCGTCAGTTCGATTCAACCCATAGTTCAGGATCTTTCCATCTATCCGAACCCTACAGCAGACAAACTATACCTTTCCAATGCATCTGAACTGCTTCTCGAAGCCGATCAGCCCCGTTTTATGATATACGAGATGAGTGGCCGATTGGTTCATAGCGGAACACTGCAATCTAATGCACTCAATGTAAGTGACCTGAGCTCGGGCACTTATGTTTTATTGATCAAAAATGGATCTCAACTGTCCAGATCCGTATTTCAGGTGATTCGATAAGAAATCTCAAACAAATAGAGTAAAAAAGCACTTGTCTTTATGGCAAGTGCTTTTTTTTTGACATATTATAGGAGAATAAAACGAATACTCCAATGGGAAAATCATCTGACCAAATCACAATATGGCACAATCCCCGCTGCAAAAAGAGTCGGGAGACGCTTCAGATTATTGAAGATGCCGGCCATGTACCTCACATTCGAAAATATCTTCAAAACCCTCCTTCTGAGAGAGAGCTGGCGAGTGTAGTCAAGCAACTCGAAATCAAACCCAAAGATTTAATTCGCACCACGGAAAAATTGTACAAGGAGGAATTTAAAGGCAAAGAATTTTCAGACCACGAGTGGATCTCCATCATGATCAATAATCCCAAACTCATTGAGCGCCCCGTGGTGATTCGCAATGGAAAATCCGTGCTTGGCAGACCGCCCGAAAATGTAAAAAGCCTCTTGTAAACAGCGACTGAAAAGGGATACCTTTATAGTCTGCCGTGTAATAGGGAGAGCTGGCTGTAGGGCCAAAGTTCTTTCACCCTGCCCTCTTTGCAACCCCAAGAAATTTCAGCATCACTGCAGGAACGACGACAAAAGGGGGCGTGCCCAGCGCGCAGGCCCAATTGTCTGAACCATCATTTATGGGATACAATGATGGCATGATTAGAGGCTGAGTTTTTGAGAAGAATACGTTTTTGCATGATTCATTGGGAGTCTTTGTTCCATTTTTCTCAATTACAGATGATGTGTAAACCGATAATAAATGGTGTTGAATTGAAGAGAGGGACAGGAAAACATGATGTAAAAATAGCGCCCTGACCGACTGCGCTGCTGCACAGCATCATCGTTTGAAGGGCGCAAGCGTGAGGGGTCTGGAGGGTGCCGGACCCGAAGGTGTCCGGCAGTCCGAAGTAAAGACGAGATTTATCGCGTCTTTACGAGGACGGAGCGAAAATAGCGAACCCCGGAAGGACCCGACCCCGAGGACGGAAATATGTGTCATCAACATTCACCCCGGTGAGACCACAAAACTAAAGAGGGCACATTTTACAAGGACAAGTATTGAGCCGGACGAGGGGGCACGCCCAAATTCGCATTCAAATAAAAGGAATACAGATAAGGGGAATTAAAAAAGGGCCTCTCGTGATGAGAAGCCCCTGATTTTGGTAGCCCATAGGGGAATCGAACCCCTGTTTCCAGGATGAAAACCTGATGTCCTAACCACTAGACGAATGGGCCGTAAAGCCAAAATAAAAGTAGCCCATAGGGGAATTGAACCCCTGTTTCCAGGATGAAAACCTGATGTCCTAACCACTAGACGAATGGGCCTTTCAAAGCAACTTTAACGCCTTTGCGCTAAAGCAACGCAAATATATAATTTGAAAACTATATCTCACAAATTTTCACCTTTATTTCGAGAAAAAGTTGCGCAAGGCGAGAAATTCTCCTCACTGTGAATCGGAAGAAAAATTTCAGAGGGTATAATATATCATCCAGCCCGGGTTTTGTTATATTGGCTGGCATAAAAAACCATTGAAAATGAATAGTATATCAGATCTCCAACTGAATGGCGACACTGTGATAGTCCGCGTGGACTTTAACGTACCTATGAATAATGGGAGCATCAGGGATGATTCGCGGATAAAAGCGGCACTGCCGACCATCAGCAAATTGACAGAGGAGGGCTGCAAAGTGATCCTCCTCTCCCACCTGGGACGTCCTCAAAAGGATTTGAACAATGATCATTCTCTAAAAAAGGAGAAGTATTCTCTACGATTGGTGGCTGATAGATTAAATGAGCTCTTGGACGGAGCGGTTCATTTTTGTCCTGAAAATACGGATGATGAGGCGAAGAAAGCGATAGAAGAATTAGGAGAGTCTGAGGTTCTCCTCTTAGAAAACACGAGATTTCAGAAAGGGGAAGAGCAAAACAGTCCGGCGCTGGCTGCTCAATGGAAAGAGATGGCTGACTATTATATTAATGATGCTTTTGGAACAGCGCACAGAAAACACGCTTCAACGGTGGCCCTGGCTGAGCAATATTTGCCCGACCGAAAAGCGGCCGGCCTTCTGTTAGAAAAAGAAATCGTTCAAGCCTATCAAGTCATCAATGAACCGGTCGGTCCCCTCGTTGCGGTGATTGGCGGGTCGAAGGTGTCAGACAAAATCGGCTTATTGGAAAACATGATTGATTTGGCCGATGAAATTATTATTGGCGGTGGAATGGCTTATACATTCATTGCCGCTCGAGGGGGCTTAGTGGGCAACAGCATTTTGGAGGAAGATCATTTTCAAACCGCCAGGAAAATAATGAAGATGGGCAAAGAAAAAGATACCCCGATTCACCTGCCGGAAGATTCCATTGTGGCCGATCGCTTTCACCGAGATGCAAATACTCAAGTAATGAAAAGTCAAGAGATCAGTGATGACTGGATGGGGCTGGATATAGGTCCTAAAGCACAGGAGGAATTTCAAAATGTCATTCTCACAGCGGGAACTGTAGTGTGGAATGGGCCGATGGGGGTTTTTGAAATGACACCTTTTTCTCGTGGAACGGAAATTGTGGCCCGGGCAATCGCTGATGCGACATCCCGAGGAGCTTTTTCTCTAGTCGGAGGAGGTGATTCAGCCAGTGCGCTTAAAATACTGGCCTTAACGGATAGAATGAGCCATGTGTCCACCGGAGGTGGTGCCATGCTGACACTCCTGGAAGGAAAGTCACTGCCTGCTATCGAAGCACTGGATTAAGCTGAAGTGAAATTTGCGATCGCTAAAAATTTGAGGGTTGGCAAAGTTGCTATACAACTGGCCATGAACTCAGTTGTCGATTTTATTCCAACCTCCCAATTCTAGTTTCTAAAGATGAACTATACCGGACTCTACACTAGCGATCCACCACCACGCGGGCCACATATCTCTGATCCGCTATCCGCATTTCGACGAGGTATAGTCCGGGACTTAGATGGGGAGGAACGCGGGCGCGGAATCCCGCCCGATCTGTAGCGGATAATTGCTCATCGGAGACTTGCTGACCTGCGGTATCATACCATCGCACTGTTGCTGAACCGATGGGAAGAGCCGGCGCGTCGTCCATACTGAAATGCACCTGGCTTCCTACGGGCAGCGGATTGGGCCATACTTTGAGGTCTTTATGCCGCAGTTGGGGAGTGGCCGCACTCAATATAATATCGGGATGGGAGATAATCAGCGTGTCTTCATTACAATAGGTATGACCGGGAACACAACCATCGGGCCCGATGCGCATCACCCAGGCAGGTTGAAAACCACCTACGGTCAGCTTTTTTGTACTTCCCACTAATAATAAATCTTGGTTATCGGCTTCTACGAGTTTAATGAAAGCCCATGCCGTGTAATCAACCCCCCAACGGTCAGCCACGCGCTTGACCCATTTAAATTCTCCGGAGGGACTAACCCGGCCGATCAGTGGGTTTTTCCGCTGATCTCGTTGTCCATCTAGATTATCCCAGATTCCGGCAAAAATATAATCACCATTAAATCGGGAGGTAATCACATTACTGGAGGCAAAGGAATAGGCTCGATTGTCTTTTAGGTGTACATAGTCTTCGATAAAGCTACCGTCAGCTGTATCCAACACGGTCAAACTTATGGGGTTTAAGCTTACACTATCCAATAGATCGTGATCTCCCCCAACATCAGACAACTCCGTGATCCTATTATTCATCCAAATAATCGCTGAACTGTCTGCCTTAAAGGTAATATCAGGGGGGCATTGATCAAAGCTATTCACAAATATTTCCAGTTCGGATCTCCAAACCAAATCTGCCTCTTTTGTCACTTTATAGACGCGCGATGCGTCCCAAAACCCTGAACTGGCCCAATTGGTGAAATAAAAATGGTTTTCCGTTTCTAATACATTGCTCATAATGTGATGCACAGTACCATAGCTCCCCGTATCATCGGGTTCGGGGAAGTGGTCAATATCCCGCAGCCAGAGGATATTGCCCTCCAGATCCATTTTAATCATAAAAAGGTCGTGCTCCGGATCGTCTTCCGGCAGATAGCCTACACCAAAAATGTATATATGATCACCGGAGAGCAGCATAGTAGAAACAAAAATCCGTTGCCATTCAGGTCGGTTGAAGTCAATGGGAAAAAGATCTACACTATCTCTCTCCGATTGAGATGAGACATAGATATCATGCTTTGTGTAGGTTTCTCTATAGGAATACACCTGATAGATCAAATCATCTTTGAAAAAGTAATTATTTGCCGGAATAGCCTTAACAATTAGGCCTTTAGTCTCATAAAAGAAAGAATCAATAAAGTTCCCTTCACCATCCATGTAATAATACCCTGACTGCGAGCTAAAGCCCGGTAGCCATTTTAGTGTCTGAATCCAAAATAAATTACTGTCTAAAGACTCAATATTACTAAATCCTTGAGCACCTTGATCAGACTCTTTGATCTTCGAAAAATACGACTGAGCATTGAGTTGAAAAATGACTCCAAAAGTGACTAAGAAAAATATAATTCGAAGCTTCATTTTTAACAACCTTTTCTGATTCCCAGCAACCATTATGAGAGATGTGTTGACCACCTCAATATAATAAATTCATTAGTATCAACCAATTTGACACTGAACTTGACCTCATTAGTTACCCTTGAGACTATATTTTCTCTCGAAAATATTTCAAAGTTTTTTCCAGGCCATCTTTTCTGTCGACTTTGGGGGTCCAGCCCAATATGTCTTTAGCCTTTGTTATATCCGGCTGACGTTGCATGGGATCGTTTTCAGGTAGAGGCTCAAAAATAATGTCGACCGCATTCTCCGGCACGAGATCTATAATTTCACGGGCAAATTCCAGAATGGTAATCTCATCAGGGTTACCAATATTTACGGGCTGGCTGTGATCAGAGAGCAATAATCGATACAGTCCTTCGATGAGATCATCAACATAGCAGAAGGAACGGGTTTGATCTCCCTCACCATACACCGTCAAGGCTTCTCCTCGTAATGCCTGGCTTATAAAAGTAGGGAGCGCCCGACCGTCGTTAACTCGCATCCGAGGTCCGTAGGTATTAAAAATCCGAGCGATTCGAATATCAAGACCGTGGTAGGTGTGATAGGCCATGGTCATGGCCTCCATGAATCGTTTCGCTTCATCATAGACTCCACGTGGACCAATGGGATTTACATTGCCCCAATAGGTCTCTTTTTGCGGATGCTCGCGGGGATCTCCGTAGATTTCACTCGTACTAGCGATGAGAATCGTTGCTGACTTTTGCTTTGCCAGCCCCAAAAGGTTATGCGTGCCCAGTGAGCTGACCTTCAAGGTCTGAATCGGCATTTCCAGATAGTCTTTAGGGCTCGCCGGGCTGGCGAAATGCAAAATGTAATCGAGTCGTCCCGGAACGTGGACAAAGGAGGTTACATCGTGGTGATGGAACTCAAAGTCGGGATGCTGAAACAAATGTGAAATATTATCCAAAGTACCCGTTAGTAAATTATCCATGCCTACGACAGCATACCCCTCTGCAATAAACCGATCGCAGAGATGAGAACCGAGGAAACCGGCAGCACCGGTGATTAATACTTTCTTACGACTCATGCTCAATGTAGTTTCGAATGGTTTGGGCGATAAACTTTTGCTGCTCTTCGGTCAATTCAGTATGCATGGGCAAAGAAATCACTTCTAATGAAGCTGTTTCCGAATGAGGAAAATCTCCCTTTGAATATCCGAAAGAGCGATAGGCTTTTTGCAAATGTAGGGGAATGGGATAGTACACGCCACAAGGGATATCAGCAGCTTGCAAAGCATCACGAAGCCCATCGCGATGCCCGGCAGGCACGCGCAGAGTATATTGATGAAATACGTGAGAAGAATAGGATGCTCTAAAAGGTACTTGAACCCCATCGATATCGGATAACAATTGATCGTATCGGTCAGCTGCTGAGACGCGAGCTGCGATGTATTGATCGAGATACTTGAGTTTTACATCCAGCACATGCGCCTGAATGGTATCTAATCTGGAATTAACCCCCACGTGATCGTGGTAATATCGCTCGGTACTCCCGTGATTACAAATAGACCGAAGACGTTCGGCCAGTTTGTCATTCTCCGTTGTAATCGCACCGCCATCACCATATCCACCCAGATTTTTGGAAGGAAAGAAAGAAGTCGCACCCATATCCCCTAAAGTGCCGGACTTTTGCTGCTGACCGGATACCGATCTGTACACCGCACCAATAGATTGGGCGTTATCCTCAATAATATACAATTGGTGTTTTTTTGCGATGCGGCGGATATGATCCATCTCACAACACTGACCAAATAAATGAACGGGAACAATCGCCTTTGTCTTATCTGTAATCGCCGCTTCAATCAAGTTTTCATCCATATTAAAGGTGTGGGGATTGATATCTACAAATACCGGTTTCAAACCTAAAAGGGCAATGACTTCCGCTGTAGCAATAAACGTAAAGGGCGTAGTAATCACTTCATCGCCGGGTTCCATCTCCAATGCCATCATGGCAATCTGCAAAGCATCTGTTCCATTCCCACAGGGAATCACGTGATTGGCTTCGTGATAATCAGCCAAATGCTGACTAAATGCATGGACAGCCGGTCCATTGACGAATTGAGCCTTAGACAAAATATCTTTCATTCCCTCCAATATTTCTTCCTGGATTTTCTCATATTGTCCTACGAGATCCACCATTTGAATCTTCTTCATTGCGTTCGTTTTATTTTGTGCAAAGATACTGGAAATAACAAAAGCAGCGAGCTTTACCCATCAAAGTCGGCCCGATAATCGGCATTTTTTTGTAAAATAATGTACAAATACTCACGCGGGAAGCATTCTTCAATCTTTGCTTTATCTCATAGCAATAGAAAGAAAAATCTATACTACATTTGTTTTTCAATTGTAAATATGAAGTACCGACGACTCGACAAGGAGGAACTTAAAACATTGGAAAAAGAGTTTATACAATTCCTGGCTGCCCACTCCATTCCGGCTGAAGATTGGGATAGAATGAAAAGTACTGCCCCGGAAGAGGCAGAGCAGTGGCTGGACAAATTTTCTGATTTTGTATTTGAAAAGACATTGACCGACGTTGATTTCATGGAATTGCGTCAACCCCATACGATTCAAATTGTCCAGGTCAACACCTCCCCTTTTTTAATGCGCGGCATTCGGGTGATTGGCAATCAACACATCAACTTTTTGGACCAAAGTTCACCACAGACCTGGCAAAAGTTACTGCAGGAGCACGGTGGAAAACTACAAACCTTTCAAGCCACTAAAACACCGGAAGCCAGCCCCAACGAGGAAAAATTCAAGCTCATGAATGCCGGTTACCTCATTTTGAGGGATCCCAAGCTCTTTCACACCTTAGCTGAATTGCAAAAAGAATAACCGATTTAGTCTTCTCTTTCCTGTTGTTCTTGCAATGCGGCTTCTCTCACCGCTTCAGCCACTTTGAAAGCCACCTCCGCGTTCAAAGTGGGAGGAATAATCATTTCAGGTGTTGGATGCATCAGGCAATTTGAAATGGCATAGGCAGCAGCCAATTTCATCCGTGCAGAAATCGTCTTCGCTCTGGCGTCTAAAGCTCCGCGAAAAATCCCGGGGAATCCCAGTACATTATTCACTTGATTGGGCATATCTGAGCGTCCCGTACCCACGATAGCCGCCCCTCCCTTTTTCGCTTCCTCAGGCATGATTTCCGGATCGGGGTTGGCCAAACCAAAAACAATCGCGTCCTTAGCCATCGTCTTTATATCCTCTGCATTCAATAAGCCACCGACAGAAACGCCGATAAACACATCTGCATCGACCAAAGCATCTTGTAAGCTGCCCTCCTGACCATTAAAATTGGTAAAAGTCAGTAGTTCTTGTTTGGAGTCATTCAAATCATCCCTATGAGATGAAATAATCCCTTTGCTATCGCACATCAGAATTTCTTTGACGGGGATACAAGCCTCCAGGTGTTCACCACCAACACAGCGGAGTAACTTGGCAATGGCCACACCGGCAGCTCCCGCCCCATTGACCACTACTTTGAGTTCAGACAACTCCTTACCCACCAGTTTAGCCGCATTGATCAATCCACCGAGGACCACGATCGCAGTACCGTGTTGGTCATCGTGAAAAACGGGAATTCCGAGGTCCTGCAATCGGCGTTCGACTTCGAAACTATTGGGCGCGGAAATATCTTCCAGATTGATTCCTCCAAACACCGGAGCTATCATTCTAACGGTTTCTACAATCTTGTCGGGATCCTGAGTATCCAGGCAAATGGGAAAAGCATCAATTCCTGCAAAGCGACGAAACAACATGGCTTTCCCTTCCATGACAGGGATGGCAGCGCTGGCTCCAATATTGCCGAGACCCAAAACAGCTGAGCCATCCGTTACAATAGCCACCGCATTGCTTTTTAAAGTGTAATCCCAAACCTTCTCGGGATCTGCTGCGATTTCTCTGCAGGGAGCGGCCACTCCAGGAGAATACACGAGTGCCAAATCCTCCTTTGTCCGGACATCGAATTTTGACTCCACCCTTATTTTTCCTCTCAATCTCTTGTGTAGCAGCAGAGATTCTTTAAAATAATCCATAATTTTCGTACTGTTGTTCTCTGCAATAGTATGAAAGTTTCTTTACATCTTTATCCATTATGAGAAAAATTGCTGTTTCGGCGGGCTACCTTTTAGCGGCAATAAGGGCAATCATCATTATTGCCCTTCTAATCGTGTTCTTGATGATTTTTTTGGCTACGGAGCGTTTAGCCAGGGATAGAATTCGCTATGCGGAACGCTGGAAGAGATGGTACTGTCGGTCTGTTCTCTTTATTTTAGCTTGTGAGGTAAAGGTGGATTTTGAAAAACAGCCCCTGCCCAATACCTACCTCTTAGTCAGCAATCACCTCAGTTTTTTTGATCCGGTCGTCACTTTGGCCTTTGCCAGGGGGATGCCTTTAGCTAAAGCTGAGATTCGCAAATATCCCATTATTGGTTATGCCGCATTAAAAACAGGTATTATTTACGTTCAACGAGAAGAAAAATCGAGTCGCAAAAGTGCAAGAGAGGCAGTAGTTCTTGCTTTGAGTCAAGACCGCCCTGTCCTCGTGTATCCCGAGGGCACCATTTCCCCCAAAGCTAATCAACTTCACCCTTTTAAAGTTGGGGTTTTTAAAAGTGCTCACAG
>JAWLFI010000101.1:0-10000 GCA_041685645.1 Saprospiraceae bacterium
TTTTTCACCTTCGCATCAAAAAACAGTTTCCGGAGGCACCCTAAAAATATCGTCAAAATCGGAATTCCTCATTGTAAAGTTTATGAATAATCCGGGTTTTAAGTTACAGCTCGTTTTCACTCGAGTAGGTTAACCAAAAATTTTCATGGCAATGGGGTTGAACGTCGCGAAAAGAACTTGTTTCTGGCTAATGGGATTTAGGAGACTTAGCCTACCCACGCCCACGGCAAGGAAATGGGAGGCAACGCGCAATAAAATGTGTGAATAAATTATATGGAATTGCCCGTGCCGCTTTTCAAAAATACTTTTCATTGCGGGCTTGATGCGCAATATGTTATACTCTTTTCATTTTGGGTGGATTGTGCGCAAGACTACTCACATAATATAATTGTTTAAACCAATCCTTCCATTGAAATCAAAAAAGAAAGTGTAAATTAGTCTAATCATTTGTCCACTAAAAGTATCCATCTATGCATCCTGTGTTACGTGGCATTCTCGCGCTTCTGGCCGGTATCCTGGTCGGAAGCATTGTAAATATGAGCATTGTTATGCTCAGTAGTACAATCATCCCTCCGCCTGACGGAATAGATACATCTACGATGGAGGGGCTAAAAGAGGCTCTACCTCTCTTCCAACCCAAACACTTTCTTTTCCCTTTTTTGGCTCATGCACTAGGTACTCTTGCCGGATCCCTGGTTACAGTATCCATCGCGCGGAAAAATGTTAGAGGGTGGACATTAGCCCTAGGGCTTTTCTTTCTCATCGGCGGAATCACCAACATTATCATGCTTCCATCACCCCTTTGGTTTTCCATTCTAGATTTGGTGGTAGCCTATCTACCCATGGTATGGCTAGCACTGTATTTGACGAGAAAAAATCGGCTTTCATAACAAAGGACGGGGTGGAAAAGCCGTCCCTCGCGATAGTGATGTGAAGGGTGGTGAGCCTATTGGCTGAGCCCTGTCGAAGCCAGGCGAGCCAGTCCCCCAAATACTTTAGGGGGACCGAGCGAACAGCGAGCCCGTAACGTAACGCCCAGCTGTCTCGAAATGAGACAGCTGGGATCGCCCAAAATATTAAAGTTATCTTAGATTTATTATATTTACCTGTCAAATGAAACCACTATGAGAGATACGCTAATTTCCTTCTCTTTCATCTTCTTTTTGCTTCCCGCCATGCTATGCGCTCAATCGGCAGAGCGATTAGATGGTAATCTCATGGATTATGTCGAATCCACACCTGAATTGAAAATGTTCGCTGAATATTTGAAAGATGCGAAAACGGATATACTTGCCGAAGCGGGAGAATTTACTGTTTTTGCGTCGGAAAATGGAGCCTATGAGGAATGGGAAGGCCCAATGATGAAGTTGTCATCAGACAAACGACAGCTTAGGCATTTTTTGAAGTACCACATTGTTTTAGGTGTCTGGGATAGATCGCGGATTGAGGAGAAGCTGTCAAAGGATGGTGATTTTGAATTGATCAGCTTGGCCGGACCTTCTTTGCGAGTCAGTCAGGAGGGAGATGATATTACTATCTACGATGAAGCCGACCGGGCTGTATCATTAAAGGGCAAAGGAATCGAGACTTCAAATGGGATCCTTTATTCCATGGAAGGTGTTTTTATACCTTTGAATGGCCCTCAGTAAGTTGACTTTCAATTATTTACATTATTTTTTGGTTTTATCTAAATTTAGGGTGAATAGTTTTTGATATGAAGAAGATTCAGATACTTTTGAAGCTCTAAATATGTACTATGAAACACATCCTTATCATCGGAGCGGGGCGATCAGCCAGTGCTCTTATTCGCTATATTTTAAAAGAAGGTCAATCCAGAGATTGGGAAGTCGTCGTGGCTGACCAGGACTACGAACTCGCTCAATCACGGGTAGAAGGCGTGGATTTTGCCAGGGCAGCAACCATGGATGTGACCAAGCCATTAGGACGGGGCGAATTGATTCGCGCTGCCGATGTGGTCGCTTCCTTATTGCCCGCATTTTTACACATCCATGTCGCCAGAGATTGCATTCAATATGGAAAGCATCTCATTACAGCTTCGTATAATTCTCCGGAGATGAAAGCTTTGCATGAAAAAGCGAAGGATAAGGGACTGATATTCATGGGAGAAATAGGACTTGATCCAGGCATCGATCACATGTCAGCCATGAAAGTGATAGATGAAATTCGCCAGAGAGGAGGCACAATTGAATCATTCAAGTCTTATGCCGGAGGACTAGTGGCTCCTGAATCAGATACTAATCCGTGGCATTATAAATTTTCCTGGAATCCGAGAAATGTGATTTTAGCAGGTCAGGGCACTGCACAGTACATCAATCAAGGACGGCTAAAATACATTCCCTATCACCGCTTATTTGAGCAATACGAAACCGTGGATGTCCTGGGTCGGGGTAATTATGAAATGTATCCCAATCGAGATTCTCTTCTGTATAGAAAGTCCTATAATTTAGAAGATATTCCCACTTTGATTCGAGGGACTTTGCGCCATCCGGGATTTTGCGATGCCTGGAATGCCTTTGTCAAACTCGGAATTACAGATGACACCTTTCCCGTCGTGCACTCGGATCGCATATCTTATCGCCAATTCATCACGGCATTTGTCGATGAAGATTTGAGTGGAACTGTAGAGGAAAAAGTCGCTCATATGCTCGATACGGACAGAGATTCCGAAATTATGAATCGACTGGAATGGACGGGCATATTTGAAGATCAGCCCATCGATATGAAAATGGCCACTCCGGCGCAGATTCTCGAGCAATTGTTGCTTGAGAAATGGAAATTGGAGCCGGATGATAAAGATATGATTATCATGCAGCACGAATTTGAGTATGTCCTCGATGGTGCCAGGCATCACTTAGTTTCTTCCATGACGGTGCAGGGTGAAAATGCTGAGGAAACTGCCATGAGTCGCTTAGTGGGATTGCCTCTAGGTGTTTTCCTTAAAAATGTAGTTGAGGGGAAGGTCGATTTGAGCGGAGTTCATATTCCGGTGATGAAAGAGGTGTATGACCCCGTTTTAGAGGAGTTAGCTGATCAGGGCGTCGTCTTTGAGGAAAAAGATGTAATTTTGGAAGACTAATCAATAGAACCTGTGCATTGTCTTTGATTCCCCAACGGCTTACTTCTATCTCCAGTTTGCAATGGTATCGATTGATACGTTACAGTTTTCTATTGCTCACCTCTATTCTTTTGGCTCATCTGCAAGTAAGCCAGAAAGATATTGGAGGTTATGAACTCATATTTCACTTAGTGTATGTGTTGAGTTTCTTTTGGGTCAATGGTGTATTTCAGGTCGTATTGATTCGGTCCGGGCAATTAGAGCCGGCCATTTTCAGAAAATTCCTGGGCTCTGTTTGGACTTTTGTCCTTTTATTTAGCCTTGGCATTGGATTGATTCTCTTTGGTTTAGGAGACTGGGGAAGTCAAATTTTATTTGGTCTGGAGAACGTCCGCTATTGGAATTTGTACATCCTGCTTTTTGTACTGTCTTTGGGGCCTTTGGTGTACGAATATTTCCTCTTGGCTCGAAGACAATACAAGACTTTATTGTGGTGGGGTACTTTGAGTTATAGTCTACACATACTCTGTACCCTGCTTCCCTTTCTCATGGGATATGGGTTTCGGGAAATGTTGTTGGCTCATATTGGACTGAGCGCTGTTCGCCTCATAGTAATGACCGTAGATCTGGGCCTGCCGCGCTGGCGTGGTGTAGAAGCTTCCTGGTGGAAAGCTTCCGGGCAGTTGTCTCTCTATTCCATTCTCGGGGGAATCCCAGTGGCCTTTGACACCTGGTTGGTGGGTTTTGTGAGTCAATCGGAAAGTGAAATTGCGATCTTTCGGTATGGAGCGAGGGAGTTGCCCTTGCTGATGATTATTCTTGGTAGTATCCATCTTATAGTTATTTCCGAACAGGGGGAAATGAAAAAACTACTTTCTAAAATCAGGATACAAATCCAAAAGAGTATGCTCAGTCTGGCCCTGCTCACAGGGCTATTGTGTCTTTTGAGCCCCTGGTTGTTTAGCGTGTTTTTTACGGATCAATTTGTTGAAAGTGCGTTCATTTTCAATGTGTATTTATTGATCATACTCTCGCGATGGAATCTGAGTCATACGATTATGATGCGACTGGAAAAATATTCATTTATGAATAGGGTGGCTTTGGCAGAAGTGCTTATCAATGTTGTATTGAGTGTCTGGTGGGTTCAATATTGGGGCTGGGTGGGTGTGGCCATGGCTACAGTGGTGGCTTATTTATTTGAGAAGATTGTTTTTTCCATCTGGCTTTTCAAAAAAGAGGGGATTCGCTTGCGTCAGTATATGCCCATTAAGTCCTATTTGGGTTCATCCTTGTTTATTGTAGTTTGCTTTATTGTTGGTAGTTTTGTTATTCATGAATTCCCCTATTGAAATGACGAAAGTCGATACTCTCTTCCAAAAGGTTATTGAACAATTACCGGATCACCTGCGGGATGAATGGAAGCAAATACAAAACTATTATCTGGAGGATCGGTGGCCGGGTTTTTCCCGCTTCACCAGTCGGGAACTCGATTTGATTCAGCGAGATGTCAATCGATTAGCTTCCGGAATTCCCCTGCCTCAGGTTACAGGTATAGCACATTTTTACGGTCGACAACTTTTTGTGAACTCCGATGTGTTGATTCCCCGTCCGGAGACAGAAGAACTCCTCGAATGGGTGATTCAATCAGTTCCGAAGGGAGCAAAAGTATTGGATGTGGGAACGGGATCGGGATGTATAGCCGTGGTTCTGGCCGATGAACGGCCGGATCTCCAGGTGCATGCAATGGATGTATCTTCAAAAGCGTTGGAAGTCGCCGGTAAAAACGTGAAGGAATTAGAAGTTGTAGTATCTTTTTTGAATGACGATATTCTACAGCCTTCAGAACAACTTCAATCACTTCAATGGGATCTCATCGTTTCCAATCCGCCCTACGTCAAGCCCTCTGAATTGGATGCTTCCGTATTAGCTGAGCCCCGGTTAGCCCTACTGACGCCTGAGAGGGATCCGCTCTTATACTATCGAGCCGTTGCAGGCTATGCCGGGAATAATTTGCGATCAGGAGGTTTCTTGTTTTTTGAATGCAGTGAATTCCACGCAGAAGATACTCGTGATTATTTAGCCCGTGAGGGGTGGGAAGAGATCAGCTTGCGAAGAGATTTACAGGGCAAATGGCGGATGATCAAAGCCACGAAGCGATAGGGATCGGTGCCATTACCACTATCCGCCTGATTTTTTACAATCCGAGTATCCCAGTTTGGTCATGTGTTTGACTACAGCATCACGCACATCGCCTTGCAATAGGATTTCACCTTCTACCAGGCTGCCTCCCACACCACATTTTTTCTTTAAGGTTTTCATGAGCTGTTCGGCTTCTTCATCGCTGCTTTGCAGGCCGTGAATGAGGGTTACTGTTTTACCTCCTCTGCCTTTCTTTTCTATGCCAACTCGGATCATCTGCTCTGCTTTTGGATCCGGTGGAGACTCCTCTCCCGAAATTCCCTTAAATAGATCTGCCATAGTTTCGGGATGGGTTGTAAATACAACCTTCTTTTCAGCTCCGTCTTTGTTATTGTTTTTCTTTCCCATGATTTCTCCTTAATATTTGTTCTGGAGTAGAGAATAAAGTTGGCATTTCGCCTACTCTTTAGCACTCCATCGTTCTGAATTTATGGTTGGATTTTTTAAATTAAGATCTCTCAATGCATCCCGCACCTTTTCTGCGATAAAATAATTGCGATACCAGCGTTTATCAACAGGAGCGATGATCCACGGAATTTCACTGTGATTGATGATGTATTCGTAGGTTTCCATGTATGAAGCCCAGTTCTTTCGCGTTTGCCAATCTGCGTCGTTATGTTTCCATTGTTTGTGTGGCTCTTCGATGCGCTCCATGAGTTTTTCCTCTTGTCGCTGATATGAGAGGTGCATATAAAATTTTAGGATTGTAGTGTTATTATCAAAACGCAGGAGATGTTCGAAGGAGTTGATCGCCTGCATGCGACGGTTGCGAAGCTCAGTCGTCATATTTCCTTCAACAAAGGGTACGAGAATATCTTCGTAATGACTGCGATTGAACACCTGAATTCTACCTTGCCGCGGCACTTTTTGATGGACGCGCCACAAAAAGTCGTGTTCGAGTTCGCGGGAAGATGGTTTTTTGAATCCGTAAGCTGAGACCACCATAGGGCTGCAATACTTAAACACCTCCCGGGTCGCTCCATCTTTTCCGCTTGAATCCATCCCCTGAAAAACAACCAGCAGACTGTGACTGCCATCGGCATAGAACAGGCGCTGTAGCTCTCCGATCTCTTCTGCAATCTCTTTGAGCTTCTTTTTGGTCTTTTTCTTTTTGAATTCCTTCGGAGGATTCGTGGAAAATTTATCTAAAGATATGTTATTGTCCATAAACTGGGTAGATTCGTAGTGAGGGATACGACTGTTAACAAATCACTCATATGATTTGTTAGTGTCTGAAAATAACAAAAAGAGCCGACTCGGGCCAAATTTCACCTTAAAATTCAACTATAATAAGAATTGTGGAACAGATAAAGACCTTTTCGAAAGATAATTTGCTTTTTATCCTATTGGGTGGCTTTTTTCTTACCAATGCCGTTTTGGCTGAGTTTATTGGAGTAAAGATCTTTTCTCTGGAGAAGCTCTTTGGTTTTGCTCCAGTCGATTTGACGCTCTTTGGTCAGGAGGGCTTATCCTTCAATTTGACTGCCGGGGTGATGCTTTGGCCCATTGTTTTTGTCATGACTGATGTGATCAATGAGTATTATGGAAGAAGGGGTGTTCGCATTTTGTCTTTTCTCGCAGTGGCCATGATATCCTATGCTTTTATTATGGCCTATATTGCCATCGAGATTCCTCCTGCTGACTTTTGGGCGCAATCACATCTGAGACAAGATATGAATCCACAAGACCTAGAGCAGCTGCGTTTAGATGTCGGAAATTACAATTCCGCTTTTGGACTAATTTTTGGTCAGGGATTGTGGATTATTGTAGGCTCCTTAGTGGCTTTTCTCATCGGTCAATTTGTTGACGTATGGGTGTTTCAGGGCATCCGTTCAATAACCGGGGAAAAGCGAATATGGGCAAGGGCCACCGGCTCCACTCTGGTGTCGCAGTTGATCGATAGTTTTGTCGTTCTGATCATCGCCTTTTATTTTGGTGCCGGATGGGATCTCACTCTCGTGTTGGCGATTGCGGTTGTAAATTACGCCTACAAATTTACCATGGCTATCGTCCTAACTCCCTTGATTTATTTGGCACATTTTCTCATCGATCGATTTTTAGGGGACGAATTAGCCGCACAACTCAAAGAACGAGCTTCTGATCGAACATTGGTCTTTGGTCGGTACGTGAAGTAATTTATTGATAGCTGGCTTTTAGGAATTGAGTTATTGAAAGCAGTGCGTCTCAGTTTGGAATTTAGAGCATTGAGCTACTCAATTTCTTGTTTGCTCTTCATCGCCGGTGGGCTTTGCTTTTTGGATTTTGAGAGTTAAGTTGCCGATCTTGTATCATATGATCTATAGATGTCAATCAGGCCTCATTTTTCTCATACAGTTCAGAGTGAATCGTCGAAGAGCTGCTGAGCGTTCGGTGTACCGGACAGCGACCGGCTATTTCTAAACATCTGTTTTTCTGGTCTGTAGTGAGCTCAGGACCGATCAATTGTACTTTCTTGTTGTATATAGTTTTCGGAATTCCCGAAGAATTTTCTTTGGATTTGTGCACATTTACGCGGATACATTTCAAGGGCCAATTTTTTCGTCGGATATACATCATAACTGTCATTGCAGAACAAGAAGCCAGAGCGCCCATAAGGAGTTGTCCGGGAGCAGGTCCGTGATTATCACCTCCAACAGATTTGGGTTCATCGGCGACCCAGCGATGGGTTCCGGATTGAACATCTGTAGTAAATCCATCCTCCTCGTGCAATTCAGCAATGATGTCTTCCTTGCTGTGCTCGTCATCTTCCACCGTGTCATCGGTGCCTATGTAACGCAAGGACCACTGAGCGATTACCTGACCGGCATAAATGGCATCCTGTTTCTTTGTCATTAGGTGGTCGCTGCCATCAAGTGAAATGAATGACTTTGGGTGCATGGCATCATTATAGATTTTTTCTGCATTTTTAATCTCCACAATACGGTCTTGAGGAGAGTGAAGAATTAAGAGAGGCTTTTTTAGAGATCTTATTTTCGGTGTGACAGACTCTGAATTGAGGTCTTCGAGAAACTGCCTTTTTATTGTGAAAGTTCTTCCTGCCAGAGTTACTTTTGCCGAGCCCTCGGAATGAATCTCTTCCTCGTAATCCTCAAAGAGGTGTTTGATGTGACCGGGATTGTGGGGCGCTGCAATGGTCGCGACTCCTTTTACAGAATGAATGAGCCTGGCTGCTTGCAGCACCGCAGCTCCACCCAGAGAGTGGCCAATCAATAGATCGGGACTCCGGTAATGCTCTTCCATGTATTTCGCTGCACTGAGCAGGTCTTCTATATTGCTGGAAAAGTTGGTATTTGAAAAATCTCCTCCACTTTGTCCCAAACCCGTAAAATCAAATTTAAAGACTCCGTAGCCACTATCCGTCAGGCCCTTACTAATATATTTTACAGCGCGCAAATTTTTGCTACAAGTAAAACAATGAGCGAATAAAACAAAATGATGCGCCCGGTCGCCCGCTGGCAAGTCAATTTCTGCTGATAATTCCAATCCTTCGCTATTGTCAAATTTTATTTTTCTCGTCTTCATATCAGGCGTTTCTGTTTGTTCGAAGTTAGCATTTTTATAGATAACGAATGATGTATTGCATCCTTTCAGAATAGATAGAGTGAGTTGAGATTCAGACCATCGACCTATGACAGTGAATCATCGCCCGCGTTAAGGATAGTAGGTGTGCGAGCCGCCTCAGGCGGCGAAGCAGTCCCGAGCCCGACTCCGGCGGGTTCGGGACCGATAGCACCGCATAGCCTGACCCCGAAGCTGAGAAAGTTTCGATAGCCGGAGAGGAGATTCATTGGCCGGGATGCTTTTAGTGATGAATAGAGCTTTGAATCAGCTGAGGGGTAACGCCCAAAACATTAAAGAAATAATGGGTTTCAAGAAAAATGGCTATATTTCTGAAAAAATGAGACTATGTTGATTGCCGGAAATTGGAAAATGAATTTGACACTTGAAGAGAGCCTCAATTTGGTAAAAGCTGTTCGTTCAGCGGGAGTGAAAAACGAGGCCATAAAGGTTGGTATGGCAGTGCCCTTTCCCTATTTAGTGCCTTGCTCGGAATTGCTTGAGGAGTCAGAAAATATATCTATCGGAGCGCAAAATATACATGCCGAATCGAATGGTGCTTTTACGGGAGAAACCAGTGCGGATATGCTGCTGTCCTGTAGAATAGAGTGGACGATTATAGGTCATTCAGAGCGGCGATACTTGTTTCATGAAAGCAATGAGGTGGTAAAGGCAAAAGTGGAACGCGCAGTGGCTTCAAATCTGGGTATAATCCTCTGCGTGGGCGAGCCAAAAGAGGTGAGAAATAGGGGAGAGGAGGAAGATTTTGTCAGTAATCAATTGATGGAGAGTTTGCCCGCTGAGCTGCCCGATAGCTATTGGTCAAAAATTGTCCTGGCCTATGAGCCGGTGTGGGCGATCGGAACGGGACTGACGGCTAGCCCGAAGCAAGCGCAGACCATGCATGCATTTATTCGCCGACAAATGGAGAGTACATTTGGCTCCAGAGCAAAGGGAATATCCATTCTTTACGGAGGAAGTATGAAGCCGGGAAATGCCAGTGAATTGCTCGACCAACAAGATATTGATGGTGGACTAATCGGTGGGGCCTCCCTGAAAGCTGAGTCCTTTATAGAGATCATTCGACAAGCAGAGCAAATTGAAAAAATATGATGATAAATTTGCAATCATATTAAATTATTTTATATTTGTAACATGGGTAATGAC
>JAWLFI010000102.1:0-9983 GCA_041685645.1 Saprospiraceae bacterium
CGCTTGGTTCGACTCCGCTCACCACGACGCACCACGGCGCCATAGCTAAGTGACTGAGGATAAACGATGATTACGTGCATATTTTACATCTAAGCCATTTAAAAAAAATGGCTGTTCGCGCAAAAGGATAGTTTCCGGAGGTACCCTTATAAACTGAACTGAGCGGGTTAAATTTGCGACAGTCTCAGGCGTTTGTTTTTGGTATCGAGATCGGCGGGGGAAAGTCCGTAATAGAAACAGGCTCCATTTCGCTCATTCGATAAACAGGCCACTTTCTTTGCTGTCAATACGGCGGAATGAGATGGGAATATATCCTCACCAGATGTTTTAGATGAACAAAGCGGATTCATAGACTAATAGAATACCCTATCATTTCAAAGCTGAGATAAAAATCGTTTCTTGCAATAACGGAATTAATGGAGAATAATGAATCCTCTGGAAAACATCAAAATGGCTATACGAGCCCTGCGCACAAATCTCCTGCGAGCCGGGCTGACTATGCTCATTATTGGATTTGGTATACTGGCCCTGGTCGGTATTCTGACAGCCATCGATGCCATCCTATATTCAATGGGCGATAGCTTTTCCAGCCTGGGTGCTAACTCCTTCAGCATCAGTCCCAAGAATACAGAGATTTCTACACGAGATCGCGGCAGAGTCAACAAGCGCGCCGAGCCAATTTCATTTGAACAAGCCATGCGGTTCAAAGAGTCCTTTGATGCCCGCGGAAAAGTTTCTCTTTCCTTTACGGCTCGCACAGGGGTGCAGGCTCGATATGCAGGCAAGGAAACCAATCCCACCATGCGCATCGTGGGCGCCGATGAACATCAACTCGATTTGTATGGCATGCAGGTCGAAGCCGGTCGATATTTTAGTCCGACTGAGTTGGATGACAGCCGGCCGGTAGTCGTTTTGGGATACAGTCTGGTGCGCGTACTTTTCGATGGGGAGGCCGATAAAGCTGTGGGCTCATATATCCGGGCAGATGGCAACAAGTTCCTGGTAGTGGGTACTATCGAGCAACAAGGTGGCGGACTCAACCCGGGTTCTAATGCGGATGCCAGTATTTATCTGCCCATCATTCGCGCTCGGCAATTGTATGGGAGCAGCCGCACCAATTATAGAGTGGCTGTTGCGGCTGCGAGTGCCCAATTGCTCGACGGGCTTATTTCTCATTCGATTAGCTTGATGCGCATATCTCGCGGATTGAGGAGTTTTGAAGAAAACGATTTTGAAATTCGACAAAGCGATGATCTCATCAATGCCATCAAAGATAATACCGTAAAGATTCGGCTGGGTACAATTGCGATTGGCATTATGACTATTTTCGGAGCTGCTATCGGATTGATGAACATTATGTTGGTGTCCGTCACCGAGCGAACCAGGGAAATTGGGATAATTAAGGCCATTGGAGCCAATCGTAGGGAAATTTTAATACAATTTTTATCCGAAGCGATCATCATTTGTATTTGTGGTGGCCTGCTCGGTATTATTTTTGGTGTATTGACGGGTAATATCGTTACCCTATTTTTGGGTACGCCCTTTATTGTACCTTGGTTGTGGATGTCTATGGCGCTCGTTATTTGCATCCTTGTCGGCATTTTTTCCGGCATGTATCCCGCGCTTAAAGCGGCCAGATTAGATCCCATAGATGCCCTTCGTCACGAGTAATATGAGTCCAATCCGCTCGCTTCTGCATAAAGAAGCGTATTATCCCGTTTTGTTTCGTTACCTTTGTGCCCTCATTTAAAAAAGACTACTTGACAACATTTAAGCAATTAGGAATTTCTGCTCCTATTTTGAAAGCTATCGCAGAATTAGGCTTTGAAAAAGCCACCGAAATTCAAGAACAAAGTATTCCCGCCCTGATCGCCGAACGCCGAGACTTTATTGGTCTGGCACAGACCGGTACGGGCAAGACCGCCGCTTTTGGCTTACCGCTGATCGAACAGCTGGACAGCTCCGCCGGACATACTCAGGCCTTGATATTAGCCCCTACCCGTGAATTGGGAAAGCAAATCGCAGAGCAATTAAAGCAATTTAGCAAGTACGCGGAACGACTCAATATGATCGCCGTCTATGGCGGGGCGCCCATTTCCAAGCAAATGCAACAACTGCGCAAACCGCAGCATATCATCATTGCCACACCGGGTCGCCTTCTGGATTTGATTAGACGCAAGTCCATTCAGTTGGATAAAATTGATTTCGTCGTACTCGATGAGGCCGATGAAATGCTCAATATGGGCTTTAAAGAGGATATAGATAAAATTCTCAGTTTCACGCCGGAGAACAAAAACACCTGGTTATTTTCGGCTACCATGCCGGGAGAAATTCGACGCATTGTCAAAAAGTATATGAAGGATCCTCTTGAGGTGAAAGTCAATACCGACAATGAAGTCAATGTGAATATCGAACACCGATACGTGGTCGTCAATCAAAAGGACAAAGCAGAAGCTCTGATGCGATTTTTTGACGCTCATCCGGACATGCGCAGTTTGGTGTTTTGCCGAACGCGTCGCGATACGCAGGAATTAGCGGACCTATTGGCTAAGGCCGGACACTCTGCCGATTCACTTCACGGAGATCTGTCTCAGGGACAGCGCGATCGGGTGATGAATAACTTTAGAAATCACAAGGTAAAAACGCTGGTAGCAACCGATGTGGCGGCCAGGGGGATAGATGTTGATGATATCACACATGTGTTCCATCACACCTTATCAGATGAAACGGCATACTATACGCACAGAAGCGGACGGACAGCCAGAGCCGGAAAAGAAGGTTTGTCCATAGCTTTTGTTGGACAGCGAGATAAAAATCGCTTGAAGCGGCTGGAACAATCTTTGGATATCAATTTCAAGCCGATCGATATTCCCCACGGAACTGACATTCTCGAAACCCGATTGACGGAATGGGCGAAGTCTGTTTTGGAGGCCCGTCCGAAGAAAGATGTACCAAAGGAGCTCATCGACCATGTCAATTTACTTTTTGCCAATTTGACTAAGGAAGAGCTCACCGCAAAACTCCTGGCTTTGGAATTAGAGGAAGTGCAGGATAGAGGAACTCAGACGAATCTCAACACAGACTTTTCGGCCGGCGGTGGTGGCGGTGGAAATCGAGGTAAAAAGTCATACGGCGGTGGCGGACGCAATCGACGCAGTGGCGGCGGAGGCAAAAGGTCCAAATACGGACGCAGAAACCGAACCCAAAGCAGCTCAAATCAAGACGGGAAGCCCAAAAAGTCAAAGCATAGAAAAGGCGGTAAGCGAAAAGAGTGGTAGTCTTTTACTTGTAAAAGAAGAAGCTCAATTTTCGAAAGTATTAATTATATGGATTCCTGCGGAGGGTCTGCTTAGGCATTGCTTTCCGGCAGGGATTTTACCCATAAGTCTCTTTGTGGGAATGGGATGCTGATTCCTTCAGCTCTGAATCTCTGATCCACTTCAAAGCGGACGTCGCTTTTGACGCGCTCTATGAACATGAAGTTGCGCGACCAAAAGTGAAGGGTGAACTCCAATGAGGAGTCGCCAAAATCAGAGAAAGCAACGCTGGGTGAAGGTTGGTCGAGAATGAATGCGTTTTCATTGGCCACTTTAATGAGGATGTCTCGTACCTTTTGCGTGTCAGAACCATAGGCCACACCGACATCCACTTGAAAGCGGGCTTTATTGTCAAAATGACTCCAGTTAATTACCTCGTCCACAATAAATTTAGAATTGGGTACCAGAATCACAATATTATCTCTCGTCTCCACTTGAGAAGTGCGCAATCCAATCTTTCTGACTATGCCTATGGTTCCATGCAGATCTACGATATTGCCCACTTCAATGCTGCGCTCAAATAGCAAAATAATACCTGAAGTCAGGTCATTGAAGGTCTGCTGAAGACCCAAGCCAACCCCGACGAGGAGAGCGGCAGCACTTCCCCAGAGGACGGCAAAACGCACGCCCAGACTTTCGATAGCGAAAAAGAAAGCGATGACAAAGGTAATATAGGTAATGAGTTGGTTGATGGCGTATTGAGTACCGACATCCACTCCCTTGTTTTTGTAATAGGGAGTCATGAAAATCTTAGTTAATACCCAGGCAAAAAGGCGGGCAAAAATGAAGATGAGAACGAGAAATAAGATGTCAGTTACGTGAAAGCTAACGGTTCCGCTTTGAAAGCTGATCAGCTGAAAGTCCCAGTTGAAATTGCGCAGGATGAAAATCAGCACAAGTATATAGACGGCTGTTTGTATGGAGCGACTGGGTTTGCTTTCTGACTCGTAGGCTACTTCATCCAGAGAGGCCTCCTTATCCTCATTTTTGAAGGCCAGGTTAAATACTTCAGACAGGATATGGTCTAAAACACGAGCAAAGACGATGAATATCGAGAGCTTCAGCAGAGTGGATAAGTTAAATTCATTCTGCAAACCCGGTATCAAATCAAAATCTATGCTCAAGCTCCAAAAGGTGCCGTAGATGGCCAAGAGCACTAATAAAGTCATCACAGAATAGCGGATTTTCCGCCGCATCTTCTGCTGTATATCGTGGTAGAAGAAAAGGGTGGGTAATAGATAGCGGAAAACAATATGCCACAGCAAAAAAAGCGCGATCAAAAGCATGATCAAAGCGATAACCCCTCGCAATGCAATGCTAAATGATCCCCATTCTATAATACTAAGATCTAATATCTCTTCCATATCCAATAACTGATGCTACCAAGATATAAAGTTTTGTGGAATATTCAGTGAAACTCTCAAGAGATGCTTGAATTGACTCCTTGAATATCATTTTGGCTTTTCAATGGTGAGTCGACTCCTATGAGGTATTCCTTCCTTTTGGGAAGAGAACTCAGAAGGGTAAAGAGGTATTATGCAAGCTGAAGAAGTAGTTTGAGTTGTTGAGAGCGACTTTCCTACAGCAGTATCGTCCTGGGAAAGCGCTCGGAGAGCGCAAGCGTGAGGTGCCCGGAGGGCGCACCGCCGCAGGTGGTGCGGTGCGAGGTAGAGGCGTAAAAGTTTACGCCTCTCGAGCACGGTACTCCGGAGGGGACCGACCCCGAGTCAGCCGGCTGGCGGACGAGGGGTCACGCCCAAAGACACATTATTGATAAATTAGCCTGCTGATTGTTCTGTGAAGAGTAGATGGCAGCCCATGCTCCCTCAATCGATGAGCTTATTGGCCTCGGGATTTCGTTCTGAGAAAACGACCTGAACGGTATCTCCGATGCGATGAGATTGGTGAATTTCGCTCTGTACGCCCTGGTGTTTTTGGTCCAGATAGTCGAAGGTATAATAGATTTTGCGATGTTTTCTATATCCTTCGGGATCTACTCGATAAATGCGGGCTGTGGTGATGACCGGATCCAGTAAAATGCGATCTTCACTGGTCAGTTGTTGTTGAAAGAAAAGCGTGAAGCTGAGAAAGATGAGAGCTGTGATGATATTTGCTGCGACAAACCATTGTTTTTTTTGATTTTGCCTGGGAGGCAGGGGGAACACCTGACTGAATAGGTAAAACGCGAGGGCAAAAGAGATAAAAAATGAAATGTAAAGGGCTTGCTCCATGAAGGAAAGTGCCCATTGATCTGCGCGGAGATACACGAAGACTGCTATCACTAGTGCGACGATCATTAAAGCGAAGTTTATTGCTTTCATTGGGGTAATCCTCATCATTCATAGCTTGAACTACATAGTTACGAGATTTATTTGATATTTTTGTCGATGTAGAGATGCATGTAGTAGATTTTGAGGTGTAAAAGGCACCATCTTGTATCTTGAGGAGTTAGAATTATTATAGTTTTACTTATTCATTAGAACGTTATGTCATCACAAGCTAAATTTGAGCAAAAGAAGATTTATGTAAAAGGGATCGGCGGCGAGCGACCGCTGTTGCCCTTATCGTATGAAGAGATGAAGCGGCAGGCCAAAGATAGGTTAAGTCCGGAGGGCTTTGCTTACATCTGTGGTGGCGCGGGTCGGGAGGAAACCCAGTCAGCGAATCGAAGAGCTTTTCAACAATGGGAGATTTTGCCCTCTATGCTCAATGGAAAAGAGGATGTAGATACGAGTATTGAACTGTTGGGAAAGAAGCAGGTTTCCCCTTATTTTTTAGCTCCTATCGGCGTTTTGGATATGGCTCGGGCGAAGGGAGATCTCAAAGTGGCGGAAGCCGCGGCGGCGGAGCAGGTACCTTTAGTGATGTCCAATCAGGCGAGTGCACCGATGGAGGCTTGTGCGGAGCGAATGGGAGATGCAGAGCGTTGGTTTCAATTGTATTACAGTAGGTCTCAGGATTTGGTACAAAGTCTCGTGCAACGGGCGGAGGCTGCGGGCTGTTCTTGTTTAGTGGTGACGCTGGATACGACGCAGCTCGGTTGGCGGCGGCGCGATTTAGATTTGGGATTTTTACCTTTTTTACAAGGCAAGGGAATAGCCCAGTACACCAGTGACCCCGAATTCCAACGCCTGTTGGACGAAGAGCGCGAGCCGGAGGATGAGAACGCGATTCGACCCCGAATAAATATTGCTACGCTAAAAACATTATGGAGTCAAAAAAGAAACTATCCGGGCGATTTTAAGAAGTGGTTTTCGTCCCGGCCGAGTCGGGCAGTGCAGCAATTTATTTCTATATTTTCTCGCCCCGACCTATCCTGGAAAGAAATTGAGCTTTTGCGTTCTTATACAGACCTTCCCATAGTTCTCAAGGGGATTCAGACGGTTTCAGATGCGAAAATGGCTAAGGATAAGGGGATGGATGCCTTGTATATTTCCAATCACGGTGGACGTCAGGTGGATGGAGCATGTGCTGCTTTGGACCAACTGTATTTGATTCGCAAAGCTGTGGGCGAGGAATATCCCTTGTTATTTGACAGTGGAGTGAGATCGGGAGCAGATGCTATGAAAGCATTATGTCTGGGAGCGACAGCTGTGGGTATTGGCCGGCCTTATGTGTATGCGCTTGCTTTGCAAGGAGAGAAAGGCGTGCGTCAAATGTTGCGGTATTATCGCGCTGAATTAGAACAAAATATGTTTTTGTCAGGATGCACATCAATGACCGACCTTTCTCCGGAGGTGCTTCGTTCTACCCGGTCACAATAAATATTGAAAGGGGAAATATAAAATCTTCAGTTGATGTTTTGCCCTTTGTATTTTGAAGCGGTCAAAATCTTCTGTGGATCATCGAATTCCAATAGCTCCGGCAGGGTAGTACCCGTATTTCTCATAAATTGCTGCACCATTTGATAGCCGATAAAGTCGCCAATTCGGCCCGGCGACTCCGGGGGCATTCCCATTGAAGTGGGGGCAGGTCGAATCAAGGTGTTGATTTTTTTTAGTTCTCGGCTATACAGCAATTCCTCATCCAGGATATGGGCCCAGATATTCAATTCATTGTCGTTGCACCAGTCGAGTTGATCGGCGGTATATTCGAAAAGTACAGTATCGGGTATATTGGGAACGAGTTGGTGCAGAATGTAAAGTGTCCTCCCGTGATCGACCATATAGTCCAGAAGCCGTTCATCTTGAATCCTTCGAGTTTTATCATTGATGAGGACCTCTAAAGCCTTTTTTACCATATGATCTTTATTGAAGGTTCGGGTCAGGAATCTGGAAAAGGTCGTTTCTTTTTTTGCCAATAGATCATAGGGAAACTCAGATCCCAGATACATATCCAGACTAAGGCCCAGCGCATCATCTCCAGTTTCGTCTTCAAAGAGGAAGGTGGCAACGGCGAACTCCGTGAGGCAGGTGTAGACGTCGGGTGTCGAGAAATTGGGGAAATAATATTGGTAATACCGAAAAGCAGAAGCAAAGTCAGAGTGGATATCGCTCATATCTTCGTATCTGAGGGCTACCGAATCCATCAATGCCTGGATGGGGTCTGCTGTGGCAATCCCCACTAATCGTTGATGTGTGGCAGTATCACTTGCCCGGGGTAGATTGAGAATGCGGTGAAGGTATAAGTCGGAAAAGGCGGGGTATTTCTCTTTGCGCGATATAAAATCAGCTACCGAGGAGCTGCTGTCCCATTCCATAAGGAACTGATCATAGCGAATGAGTTCTGTGTTCACATCAATGTGAGAAACATCGGGTGGAGGGGGATCGGACTGACATCCAGAGAGTATTGCCAGTACAAAGAGGAGTCCTCCGATTTTCAGGCCGGATAAGTCAAAGAAAGTCAAACTATTTCGTCCGTGCATTGTACTTAAAGTTGTGTAAAATTGATGTATTTTTGAACTCGAGATAATTTGTTATATTGTATAGGTAATATAAAGTAAGTTTGATTTTCAAATTCCAATAACAATGTTGTTGTTCAAAAAAAATATGAAACCATGAAATACACCCTGAATATAGTCTGGATCACTTTATTTCTCCTTTGCATTAATACGGGGTTGCAGGCGCAATTTAGCAAAATTCGCTTTGGTCCTGAAATATCTCCACAAGTATCCTGGCTGTTCACGAATGATAATCAAATCAATTCCGAAGGCAATAATATGGGACTCAAACTAGGTCTTATGGGGGAATATTATTTTACGGAGAATTATGCCATCACCGGAGGTCTGGGGCTCTCGTTTAATCCGGGGGGAACTCTCCAGCACGATATTGGCGGAAACCTTTTGGCTCGTTCTGACTTTTCCCAGGAGAGTTTGAATGACCTGGCAGATGATGCTGAGATACAGTACAAGATGCAGTTCGTTGAATTGCCCATCGGTTTAAAAATGAAGACCCGACAATTTGGTTACATTAGTTATTACGCGCATTTGCCGGTATTCACCTTAGGAGTGCTCACTCGTTCCCGGGGGGATATTATGGCGAGTAATGTGTCTTCTACGAATGAAAACATATCACCTGATACGCGGTTTTTCAATATAAGCTGGGGCTTTGGCGGGGGAGCTGAATATAATGTGAGCCCGGAGACATCGCTGGTGTTTGGTTTATATTACCATCAGAGCATTATTGATGTCACCAGTGATAGAGGAACGCGCCGGACAGGAGAGCGCGAAGATTCAAAAGGAAGTTTAGGTGTGATTCGGTTGCAAATTGGAGTTCTTTTTTAGAATAGAAACTGCATAGCTATGAAAATGGATATCAATGCCAAATTGCTCGATAAATTTATAGATCGAGGAATAGAGGAAGATGAAGGTGCCGGCGATCATACTTCACTGGCCTGCATTCCCGCAGACAGTCGGTCCATTGCCGAATTGATCGTCAAAGATGTGGGCGTTCTTTCGGGCACTTTCATTGCTGAATACGCATTGAAGAAGTTAGATTCAGACAGTTATTTTGAAACCCTGATCAAGGATGGCCAGGATGTGGAACCGGGGCATGTAGCCTTTCGCGTTCGAGCGAATACCAGATCTTTACTGCTAGCGGAGCGACTCTTGTTAAATACGATTCAGCGAATGAGTGGTATTGCGACTTTGTCGAGTCGTTTTGCAGTCGAAGTAGAGGATTTGCCGGTGACGATTTTAGATACCCGAAAAACGACGCCATTGCTGAGGTTTCTGGATAAATGTGCCGTAAGGCAGGGAGGTGCTTCTAACTATAGAGATGGTTTATATGATTGGATTATGATCAAGGATAACCATATCGAAGCCTGTGGAAGTATTTCTTTAGCGATAGAGCGGGTGAATCAGTATCTCAAGGAAAAACAATTAGATTTGGGCATTACGATTGAAGTCAGAAATTTAGTCGAATTACACCAGGTGATAACTCAGGGCGGTGTGAATCGCATCATGCTCGATAATTTTGAGCTACCGATTTTACGTGAGGCTGTTGCTACAGTCAATGGGGCATTTGAGACAGAAGCTTCGGGAGGAATTGTCTTGCACAATGTTCGCGAAGTGGCTCAAACCGGAGTGGACTTTATTTCCGTTGGTGCTATAACGCATTCGGCGGGTACACTAGATATGAGCCTGGATTTTATTGAATAAGTAGGTTCATCTTTCATTTGCCCGTCTTCGACAGGTCGAATGATCAAGGAAGGTATTGGATATGACCG
>JAWLFI010000103.1:0-9771 GCA_041685645.1 Saprospiraceae bacterium
GTTAAAGTTACCGACTGCGCTGCTCCGCAGCTTCGTCGGTCGAGGAAGGTCGAAGGTCGAAGGTCAAAGGTCAAAGGTCAAACTATCCTTTTGCACGAACAGCCATCTTTTTTAAATGGCTTAGATGTAAAATATGCAGGTAATCATCGTTTATCCTCAGTCACTTAGCTATGGCGCCGTGGTGCGTCGTGGTGAGCGGAGTCGAACCAAGCGAAGCCGAACCACCAGGCTCCATCGTCTCGCCTTGATTACGCACATATTTTTTCACCTTCGCATCAAAAAACAGTTTCCGGAGGCACCCATATATTACAGAATGTGTAGCAATGGCTCGCATTCCCCCTTCTTTGCGCTAAAGTCTTATGCGATAGCTCTAAAGCGCATCAAATCTTGATTTCCTTCGCCGAATAGTATTACTTCTCATGAAAAACACTGCGCCCGTTGTGACTTCTTGGTGCCTGTAGACATCGTTCCTTAGCTTCGCGTCAGTGCTGCGGAAGGTCCCGCGCCCCGGCGCGGGAGTGCGAGCGCAGCGAGTACCGAACGAAGGTGGAGCCTGTAGCATAACGCCCCCGAGATCCGCCCGCCGGCGGATCCTCGGGGGGACGCCCAAATAAAAATAAAAATAGGAAAGAAGCAGCTTGAATTTATATTGCCCGGCTTCCCATGATCTATCTTCTTCATTTTTTGTATAATACGTACCTTTGGCAAGGAAAAAATAGAACTATGGCCGGACATAATAAATGGAGTAAAATAAAGCGAAAGAAAGGAGCTCTGGATGCCAAGCGATCCAAAATCTTTTCGCGGATGATTAAAGAGATCTACGTTGCGGTAAAAGAAGGCGATAGTGGGGATCCGGACTTTAATCCGCGCCTTCGGGTGGCTATCGCAAATGCCAAAGGCGCAAATATGCCGAAAGATAATATTGAGCGGGCCATCAAAAAGGCTCTGGAGTCTGAAGGTGAGTCTATACATCAACCCACCTATGAAGGGTATGCTCCTCACGGCGTGGCTGTCTTCGTCGAATGTACTACCGACAACCTGAACCGAACCATAGCCAGCGTGCGCTCGACTTTCAATAAAAAAGAAGGGAGTTTAAGCACTAGCGGATCAGTGGACTACTTGTTTGACAGGAAGGGCATATTTGCTCTGCAACTGGAGGAATACGACAAGACGGAGTTGGAGTTGGCACTGATCGATGGCGGAGCCGAGGACTTAGAAGTGGATGACGAGACCGGAGAAATAACCGTAACAGTGGAATTTGAAGATTTTGGAAATATGCAGAGTAAATTGGAGGAAATGGGAATCGAGGCCAAAAGTGCCCGCTTAGAGCGCATTCCAAAAACGGAAGTCAAAGTGGATTTAAAACAAGCACAGCAGGTGATGAATCTCGTTGATGAATTAGAAGACAATGAGGACGTGCAGAATGTATTTCACAATATGGAAATGACAGAGGAGATAGAAGATTATTTAAATAGTGAAGATGGGACATAAAAAAAACCCCGCCATCTGAAACAGACAACGAGGTCGAACACACTATGAGAACACCCTAATTCTTAATATGCGTATTGTTTGTTTAATACAAGTATAAGGTTTTTTTTTACATGGGACAAATATTTCCTTAAATTTCTCTGATAATTTTTTAAAACTATGATTCCCGAAGAGACCGTTCAGCAGATCCGAGAAGAAGCTCGCATAGAAGAGGTGGTAGGTGATTTCGTGAATCTCAAGCGAACGGGCCGCAATTACAAGGGTTTGTGCCCCTTCCATCACGAGAAAACGCCAAGTTTTACCGTCACGCCCGCGCTCAATATTTTTAAATGTTTTGGCTGCCAAAAAGGTGGGGATGCGGTGCAATTTCTGATGGAGCATGAGAAATTAACTTTCGTAGAGGCTTTAAAACACCTCGCCAAGAAGTACAATATTGAAATTCAGGAGGAAGAACTCTCGGAAGAAGAGCAGGAAAGTCGGCAAAAAACAGAAAGTCTCTACATTCTTAATGCTTTCGTCGCAGAATACTACGCCGATCAGTTACATGAATCCAATACCGGAAAATCCATAGCCCTCGCCTATTTTAAACAGAGGGGCTTTTTGGAAAAGACCATTCAAAAATTTCAATTGGGATATGCTCCGGCGAATGGGACAGCTCTGATGCAAGCTTTGAAAAATAAGGGGTACAAAGAAGATTTCGCTAAAGACCTCGGACTGATCAATAGTTTCGGGAAGGACTTTTTTAAAGATCGGGTCATTTTCCCCATTCATCACTACTCGGGAAAGGTTGCCGCATTTGCCGGGCGGACCATGAAATCTGACAAAAGTATTCCCAAGTACATCAATTCGCCGGAAAGCGAGATCTACGAGAAGAGAAAAACGCTATACGGATTGCATCAATCCCGAACTGCCATCCGGCGGGAAAATCAATGCATTTTGGTCGAGGGATACACAGATGTCATGGCCCTCCACCAGGCCGGAATCGAACATGTTGTGGCCAGCTCCGGAACGGCGCTGACCGCTGATCAAGCTCGACTTATTCGCCGATTTGCGGATGAGGTACTCGTCTTATACGATGGGGATGCTGCTGGAATTTCTGCTGCTATTCGCGGACTACGCATCCTACTGTCTGAAGGCTTAAGTGTGAAGTTGGCCACACTTCCCGAAGGGGCCGATCCCGACTCCTATGTTCAAGAACATGGCAAACAAGCCATGCTGGATTTTCTCGAAAATGAGAAAAAAGACTTCATTCTCTTTCAAGTTGAATCCATACTCGAGGAGGGCAGCCGGGATCCCATTGCACGCGCCAAAGGGATCAAGTCGCTCATGACAACACTGGCTCATCTCGAGGACCCCTTGATGAGAGACTCCTACCTACAATTTTGCGCTCAAAAGCTGGGGACAAAAGAGGAAGTACTGATGCAGGAATTGAGCAACAGTTTGCAACAGAAAGCGAAAGAAAGGGAAAGAGAGCAAAGATCCCGCGCCCGAAGAGAGACGAATGTGTCCGACATGAAAGGGGAAACCATCTCGGAGGTCGAACAAAAGCAACGATCCAGCGAGACCATAGAGGATATTCGGGAAAGGGATATCGTTCGGGTACTCATTCAACACGGACACAAAACACTGGCTTCCCAGGAAGAAGAAAGTGAGGACGATGATGGAGCAGAGGATCCAATTACGGTAGCAGAAAACGTTATTTACGAGTTGGATGAAATGGATTTGGGCCTGGCGCACCCCTTGTACAAACAAGTGTACGAGATCGTCAGAACTGCTGTTGAAAAAGGGGATTCCCTTAGCCCTAAATTTTACACTTCGCATCCCGATGGGGATATTCAAAAATTCGCCATTGATATTTTGACAGATCCTTACATATATAGTGACAATTGGGAAGAAAAATTACACGCTCCTCTACGAACGCAGAAAATGCCGGAAGAGAACTTTGAAAAAGACATGATTCAGGCCGTCTCCCACTTCAAACAAAAGGTAATCGAGTATCAGATGAGCATAGTAAAAAAGAAACTCTCTGAAAGTATTGAAAAACGCGACGATCAAGCCACAGATAAATACATCAAAATCCAACAGCACCTGATAGAGATTAGAAGAAATCTGGCCAATAGTCTCGGGCGGGTGGTATTGTAGAATGACGTTCGATAGCCAGGCAAGTTCGCTATCGACCTGCTATCACTGATATATCTCACTCAATTTCAATCACCTTTGGATCTAATGCTATGTATCCGTTCGATTTTTGAAAGAACACGAAATACCATATCTGAAAATTGTCACTTGATATTCACTACCAAAAATATATCTACAAAATTCACCTTCGCATCAAAAAACAGTTTTAGGAGGTACCCATACTTATTTAAAGTAGAGTTGTACTAAAAAAAAGGAAGGCCAAAATGACCTTCCCTTCCGTTCATATTCATTTTTATTCCTACTCTTACTCTTCACCCAAAAATGGATAACGGTAATCTGTAGGTGCATTGAAAGTCTCTTTTATCGTACGTTGAGATACCCAGCGCAATAAATTGAGTTTCGAACCGGCCTTGTCGTTAGTCCCGGATTTTCTAGCTCCGCCAAAAGGCTGCTGCCCCACAACGGATCCCGTAGGCTTATCATTAATGTAAAAGTTTCCTGCGGTATGTCTAAGACGCTCCGTCGCTTTGGCAATTACATCTCTGCCCTTTGCAAATATGGAGCCCGTAAGCGCATAGGGAGAAGTTTCATCCAGGATATCAAGTGTTTTCTCAAAATCATCGTCCTCATATACATAAATGGTCAAAACCGGACCAAAAATCTCCTCCTCCATGGTGAGAGAATGCGGATTAGATGCCAAAACAACGGTTGGCGATACAAAATATCCCTTGCTGTCGTCGTAATCACCTCCAATGATGATTTCTGCATCATCTGATTCCTTTACTGCATCTATATAGCCCGTGATTTTATCATAGGCCTTCCGATCTATCACCGCCGTAATAAAATTGCTAAAATCTTCTGAACCACCCATCTTGAAGGATGAGAGATCGCGTTCTAGTCCGGCCCGCACTTCTTTCCAGTGCGATTTTGGAATATACGCGCGGGAAGCCGCAGAACATTTCTGGCCCTGAAATTCAAATGCGCCTCTTGCCAATGCCGTGATAATCTGTTTGGGGTTGGCCGTGGGATGTACCATGACATAATCCTTTCCACCGGTTTCTCCAACAATACGCGGATACGACTTATAGGTTCCTATATTCTCTCCTATCGTTTTCCACAAATATTCAAAAGTGCTCGTCCCACCCGTAAAGTGGAGTCCGCCAAAGTCGCGATGCTTGAATACAACTTCTCCGGTATCCGGCCCATCGGTATAAATCAGGTTGATCACCCCATCCGGAAGACCTGCTTCCTGAAAAATTCTCATGATGAGTTGTGCGGAATACACCTGAGAAATCGCCGGCTTCCACACCACGGTGTTGCCCAACATGGCCGGAGCTGAAGGTAAATTACCTGCAATAGCGGTAAAGTTAAAAGGAGTCAGAGCAAAGATAAAGCCCTCCAATGGCCGATGCTCAATCCGATTCCACATACCATCCTCACTGATGGGCTGATCCTCATAGATCTCGGACATAAACTGCACATTGAATCTCAAAAAGTCCACCAATTCACAAACGGCGTCAATTTCAGCCTGATATACATTCTTCGATTGCCCCAACATGGTCGCCGCATTCAGTTTATCTCTGTACGGTCCGGCAATTAAATCAGCCGCCTTTAGAAAAATCGAAGCGCGTTCCTGCCAGGGCATGTTTTCCCAATCCTTTTTTGCCGATAAAGCGGCATCTATGGCTTCTTTTACGTGCTTTTGAGTGCCTTTGCTGTAGTGCCCCAAAGTGTGCTTGATGTCATGAGGTGGATGGAGAGATACTTTCTCATCTGTAAAAACCTCTTTACCTCCGATAAACATGGGAACATCTATCTCTTTACTTCTGTACGCCTTGATCTGCTCTTGAAGCTTACTGCGCTCCGGACTGCCCGGTGCGTAATCTAATACCGGTTCATTAATAACTAATGGTGGTCGAAAATATGCATTTGCCATAATTCAATTGTTTTTGTGTTCTATGGAATTAATTTTTATCTGATCGGGTAAAAAAGGCGAGGCGTCTCCCCCACCTTTTATGATTTCCCTTACTATCGTCGATGAGATATGAGAATAAGCCGGCTGACTTATAAAAAACAGCGTTTCGATATTATCGCCTACAATCTGATTCAATTGCGAAATCGTCTTTTCATAATCGAAATCTGAACTGTTTCGCAATCCCCTGACGAGATATTCTGCCCCAATTTTCGAGCAGAAATGAACGGTGAGTCCCTCAAAAAAGTCAACGGATACCTTGGGTTCGTCGGAAAAAACATTTTTCAGCCATTCCAATCGCTGCTCCAGCGAAAATAATGACTGTTTGGCCGAATTTACTCCAACGGCGACAACGACTTCATCAAAAAGAGGTAAACTCCTTTTAATGATTTCTAAGTGACCTACGGTTATGGGATCAAAGGACCCCGGAAACACTGCTTTTCTCAAATATTCATCGTTTGTTCTCAAATATAATGAACTTCATTGGAAGCACCATATTATTTTGCCTCCGTGAATAGTGTCATTACCACTAAATCCGATACAGACCAAGTCTTGATCTTTTTGCTCATATCTGCGTTGCTATTCAGTCACAGAGCTAGGGCTATGCTCCTTCCTCGCGACTTGATCTGAACAAAAATCTGCTGCGACATTTCCATACTTATTTATTGGTAATGACACTAGCATTTGTCTCGAGAAGAAAACCAAGCCTACTGTCCCCCCCCGGACTCCTCTCGATCTATCCATCGGAGGGAGTTAAAAAAGGTTTCCATCTCCGGGCTTAATGCATAGGCCCTTGGGGCCGCAGATTGTATGAGATAATATCTGTTGTTCACAACACAGGCTCTGGAGTGCAATACGGCATGGCCTTTGTTGTAATTAATACGCCAAACCATGCCGGGGAACCCCAAGATTTGCCTGGAGGACTCATAGGCGAGCTCCCCATCAACAGATTCCACAGAAGATTCGACCGTAGCAGCGAAAAACTCCTGCAGTAAATCTGAAGAGTCGTGATGAATCGTCTCTTCGGGGTAGTCGCAATAAGACATCTTATATACGGATACGCCTTTCTCCTCCTCTGAATGATGTAAGACAGTGTGATACTCGATAGAGCCCATGGACGTCGTCAGGGTATCTGTATGAAACAACAAATCGGAAGAGGGGAATAATAGACTTAGTCCGGCAATGGAATCTTTGTATTTTTGCCATGGCGGTGCATCCTGGCCGCAGAGATTTCCGGCGAATAAAAGACAAATTATGAGTGATCTTACCAATGACTTCATTACAAACATTAAACCTCTGTGTTACCTCGTTTTATTGTCCTGGGCTAGCATAGTTTTTAATGCCTGTGCATCGGACTCTCAGTCTGACGAAAGCCCTAAATCAACAAATATTGACCCGCTTATTTTGGAGGATTATCGCTCTCCTCGACAAAAAATGGGATTTCTCGACGAAAGGGCAAAGATAGCTATTCCGGCGCAATTCGACGAAGTGCGAGCATTTTCAGAGGGCCTGGCCGCTGTAAATATAGAAGGGCTTTGGGGTTACATCAATAAGAAAGGAGAAAATACTATCCCCACTCAATATTTAGGTGCCTGGTCATTCAATAACGACAGAGCCAGGGTCCAATCGGCACAGAATCGCAAAGTGGGTTATATCGACACTCGCGGCGATACTGTCATTGACCTTACTTACGATGAGGGAGGAAACTACCAGTTCGGTTTGGTACCCGTCAAATCCGGCCAATACTGGGGATTAATAGATGAGGAGGGCGAAAATATAATGCGTCCAGAGTATTACGGCATAAAAGTACTCTCCCGGGAATGGATCGCCGCAAAAATTACCGAAAATTGGGCGATCTATCATTTATCTAAAAAAGAGTGGATCCACTCTGATTTGAGTCAGGTGTTCGGATTCCGGGATGGCGTGTTTCGGGTAAAGGATATGGAGCAACAATATTACTATTTAGATACGAATGGAAAGGCCTTGTTTCCAGAACCCAGTGCTAAGTTATACAGCCCACAAGCCGGCGTTTTTACGCGCTGTGCCGAAAAGAACCAGTGCTACCTCATGGATCGGGAAGGTGAGCCACTCTCCGATACCTATGACAAAATCAGACCATTGGGCGAAAATAGATTTGCGATCTATGAAAACGAAAATTGGGGCCTGATCAATGATCTGGGTACTGTCATCCTACCCCCTCAGTTTGAGCAACTGTATTCGTTCAGCAATGGATACGCCCCTTATCAGAAAGATGACCTTTGGGGCTTTATTGATCGGGAAGGAAGAAGAGTCACATCGAATATTTTCGGATTGGCCTGGCCCTTTGAAAACGGAATGGCGCGCGTTTTGACTTCCACCGGGATGGCCTATCTCAGGCGCGATTTAGAGCTGCGAAAAACCCCGCCATCCGTTGCAGAAATACGGTCGTATAGTGAATCTATGGCCGCGTTTAAGGAAAACCCGAAGCAGTAGAAACACTCCTTTGGCAATCTTTCCGGATTATTATAAGGGAAATGAGGCTTTTCGTATCTTCGCAGCCTAATTGATAACGGAAAATACAAAGCATATGAAATTTGACTTGATAATCATTGGAACCGGCCCCGGTGGATATGTAGCTGCCATTCGCGCTTCACAATTGGGAATGAAAGTAGCCGTAGTAGAAAGAGAGAATCTGGGTGGCGTCTGTCTCAATTGGGGATGCATCCCCACCAAAGCACTAATTAAAAGTGCCCAGGTATTTAACTATATACAACACGCTTCCGACTACGGCATCACCATAGGAGATGCCAAAGTGGACTTTGACAATATGATCGGTCGAAGTCGGAATATTGCCGGTGATATGAGTAAGGGCGTACAGTTCCTCATGAAAAAGAATAAAATTACCGTTCTCGAAGGAGAAGGCAAACTCGTCCGCGGCAAAAAAGTCGAAGTCAAAGGAGAAAAGGGAACGGAAACCCACGAAGCCGACCACATCATTATCGCCACGGGGGCCCGCTCTCGCGAGCTCCCCAGCATGAAACAAGACGGTGAAAAGATCATCGGCTATCGCGAAGCTATGACCCTGAAAAAGCAGCCCAAAAGCATGGTCGTCGTAGGTGCGGGAGCGATTGGAACTGAATTTGCTTATGTCTACAATTCCATCGGCACAAAGGTTACCGTTGTCGAATATATGGCGCAAGGCCTTGTGCCCCGCGAAGATAAGGACATCTCCAGGGAGCTGGGTAAAGTGTTCAAAAAAGCAGGAATTGACGTCAAAGCCGGTACTGCTGTTGAAAAAATAGACACCTCAGGCAAAGGCTGTAAGGTCACTGTCAAAAACCAGAAAAACGATAAAGAAGAGGTGATCGAATGCGACATCGTTCTCTCAGCTGCCGGGGTCACCCCCAATACAGAGAACATCGGCCTCGAGACATTGGGCATTACAACCGAAAAAGGAGTGATTCAGGTAGACGACTATTACAATACCAATGTCAAAGGCATTTACGCCATCGGAGACTGCGTGCCGGGTCCCGCCTTAGCCCATGTAGCCAGCGCGGAAGGCATTGTCTGCGTTGAGAAAATTGCAGGTCTCGACCCCGAGCCCATCAATTATAACAATATTCCTTCTTGCACATACAGCGTCCCGGAAGTCGCCTCTGTTGGATACACCGAAGAAAGTGCCAAAGAAGCCGGATACGAAGTCAAAGTGGGCAAATTCCCATTCACCGCGAGTGGAAAAGCGAAAGCCGCAGGTCATCCCGAGGGCTTTGTCAAAGTCATTTACGATGCCAAGTACGGCGAGTGGCTGGGTGCCCACATGATAGGTTACAATGTCACTGAATTGATTGCAGAAGTCATTGCCGCCAGAAAGTTGGAGACCACAGGCCATGAAATCATCAAGTCCATCCATCCCCACCCGACCATGTCAGAGGCCGTCATGGAGGCCAGTGCCGCAGCATACGACGAAGTCATTCACTTATAAAATGAGTGCCTGTTAGAAAAGATGAAAGAGGTTGATTTTTGCGAATCAGCCTCTTTTTTTATGCTTCTATTTTTCTTTTCAACGGGCCTTTTGGGCGCCCCCGGCCAGGAGATTCCTCCTGACCGGGTCGTTATGTTTCGGGGCTCGTTCGGGGCCCCGGCCTCTGTCCGCCAGCCGGCGGACTCCGGCCGCCTCACTCGGTCCGTCCCCT